>NZ_LVEG02000015.1 GCF_001614315.2 Halofilum ochraceum | reverse complement strand
AGACGCTCACGGCCCTCGGCGCCGAGGTGCGCTGGGCCTCATGCAACGTGTTCTCCACCCAGGACCACGCGGCGGCGGAGATCGCGCGCACGGGCGTGCCGGTGTTCGCCTGGAAGGGCGAGTCGCTGGACGACTACTGGGAGTACACCCACCGCATCATGGAGTGGGGCGACGGCGGCTACCCCAACCGCATCCTCGACGACGGCGGCGACGCCACGCTGCTGGTGATGCTGGGCGCGAAGGCCGAGCAGGACCCGTCTTTCCTCGAAAACCCCGGCAACGAGGAGGAGCGCGCGGCGTTCGCCGCGATCAAGAAGCGCCTCGCGGAGAAGCCGGGCTGGTACACGGGACTGGCCGAGTCGATCGGCGGGGTGACCGAGGAGACCACCACCGGGGTGGCGCGCCTGTACAAGCTCGAGCGCGAGGGCACGCTCAACTTCCCGGCGATCAACGTCAACGACTCGGTCACCAAGTCCAAGTTCGACAACCTCTACGGCTGCCGCGAGTCGCTGATCGACGGCATCAAGCGCGCCACCGACGTGATGATCGCGGGCAAGATCTGCGTGGTGCTCGGCTACGGTGACGTCGGCAAGGGCTGCGCCCAGGCGCTGAGAGGCATGGGGGCCACGGTGTGGGTCACCGAGATCGACCCGATCTGCGCGCTGCAGGCCTCGATGGAAGGCTACCGCGTGGTGGAGATGGACGAGGTCGCCGACA
>NZ_LVEG02000014.1 GCF_001614315.2 Halofilum ochraceum | reverse complement strand
CAACCGGGTCTACGTCCTGCCCAAGCGCCTGGACGAGGAGGTGGCGAGCCTGCATCTCACCAAGATCGGTGCGAACCTCACGCGCCTCACCGACGAGCAGGCGGCCTACATCGGCGTCTCGCAGGACGGCCCGTTCAAGCCCGAGCACTACCGCTACTGATCCGGGCCGACCGGAGGCGGGGCCTGCGGGTCCCGTCTCCGGTCCATGGAACCACTGAATTCAAGAACCACGAATGAACACGAATGGACACGAATGGCTGCCGCAGGGGCCGGTAAGGTGATCGGAGCTATCGCTGATAGCCTGGTGATCCCGACGCCGGGATGAGAACCACGGATGAACACGGATGGACACAGATAAGGTCAAAACCTGCGTCGGAGCGAGATCAGGTTCTCGCGGTCAGCCATGCGGCGTCTTTGACTTTTATCCGTGTTCATCTGTGTCTATCTGTGGTTCATAACGAGACTTCATCCGCGCGGACACTTCAGCGAAGCTCCCGGGAGCCCGCCAGGCCCAGCGGCAGCATTCGTGTTCATTCGTGTTCATTCGTGGTTCAGAAATTTCGCTGAACCAGGTACGTTCAACATGAAAGTATCTTTCGAGTTCTTCCCGCCGCGCACGGAGGCTGCGGAGACGCGGCTCTGGGACGCGATTGTCGCCCTGGAGTCGATGCGCCCGGAATTCGTTTCCGTGACCTACGGCGCGGGTGGATCAACCCGCGAGCGGACCCATTCCACGGTTCGCCGCATCCTGCGGGAAACGGAACTGACACCCGCGGCGCATTTGACCTGTGTCGGCGCTTCGCGTGCCGATATCCAGCAGATCGCACGACGGTACTGGAAGAACGGCGTCCGTCGCCTGGTCGCCCTGAGAGGCGATCTGCCCGACGACGATCCAGGGCATGCGCTGCGCAGCGATGGTTACGGCTGCGCGGCCGAGTTGATCCCCGGGCTGCGGGAGGTCGGGCATTTCGATATCAGCGTTGCCGGTTATCCAGAGGTCCATCCCGATGCGACGTCACCCGATGCCGATATCGAATACCTCAAGCGCAAGGTCGATGCCGGTGCCAGCCGCGTGATCACGCAGTTCTGTTTCGACGACGACACGATCCTCCGCTTTCGTGATCGTGCGGTCGCGGCCGGGATCGATGTACCGATCGTGCCCGGCATCCTGCCCGTCGCCGATTTCCCGAAGGTGGCGCGGTTCAGCCGCAGCTGCGGGGCGACCGTGCCGGCCTGGCTCGAGCGGCTGTTCGCCAGTCTGGAACACGACCCGCGCGAGCAGGATATGGTCGCCGCGTCCGTGGCTTCGGACCAGTGCCGGGGCCTGATGGCCGAGGGCTTCGATCAGTTCCACTTCTACACCATGAACCGCGCGCCGCTGACGCGGGCCGTGTGCCGCATGATCGGCATCCTGCCCGACGAGCGCGCGCGTTCCGAACAGGCGAAGAGGAACCACGTCGCCTGAACGATGGGAGTATCCATGAATATCGACACACTGCATGAACGCCTGGCCGAGCGGATCGTCATTCTCGACGGCGGCATGGGCACGATGATCCAGCGCGAACCGCTGGAGGAGGCCGATTTCCGCGGCGAGCGTTTCGCCGATGGTTCCGGGGAGCTGTTCGGCAACAACGATCTGCTCAATCTGACCCGTCCGGATGTCATCGAGCGCCTGCACCGCGGTTATCTCGAGGCCGGGGCCGAACTGATCGAGACGAACACGTTCAACGCCAACCGGATCTCCCAGGCCGATTACGCCATGGAATCGGTCGTGGCGGAGATCAACGCCGAGGGTGCACGGATCGCGCGGCGCGCGGCCGATGCCGTCGCCGAAGAGACGGGCGAACCGCGCTGGGTCGTGGGCGTGCTGGGTCCGACCAATCGGACGGCCTCGCTGTCGCCGGACGTCAACGATCCGAGCAAGCGCAACGTGCGCTTCCCGGAACTCGTCGAGGTCTATCGCGAAGCCGCGGAGGCGCTGCTCGATGGCGGTGTCGATCTCATCATGGTCGAGACAATCTTCGACACCCTGAATGCAAAAGCCGCGCTCTACGCGCTCGACGATCTCTTCGAGGCGCGTGGTATCCGACTGCCGGTGATGATCTCCGCCACGATCACCGATGCCAGCGGCCGCACGCTCTCCGGGCAGACGGTCGAGGGTTTCTGGAACAGCGTTCGCCACGCGAAACCGTTCAGCGTCGGGCTCAACTGCGCGCTCGGTGCGGAACAGCTGCGCGAGTATGTGGAGGAGCTCGGCCGGGTCGCCGAGGTGCCGGTCAGCGCGCATCCGAATGCGGGTCTGCCGAACGAGCTCGGTGAATACGACCAGTCCCCCGAAGCGATGGGCAAGTTGATCACCGAGTGGGGCCGCGAAGGGCTGGTCAACATCATCGGCGGCTGTTGCGGTACGACGCCCGAGCACATTGGCGCGATCGCCGAGGCGGTGCGCGGTGTCGCGCCGCGTGAACCGGCGCAGCCGCCGCAGCGGCTGCGTCTGTCCGGGCTGGAGCCGCTGAACGTCGGGCCCGAGACGAATTTCGTCAACGTCGGTGAGCGCACCAACGTGACCGGCTCGGCGAAATTCCGGCGTCTGATCGAAGCCGAGGACTATGAGACGGCACTGGAAGTCGCGCGCCAGCAGGTCGAGGACGGCGCCCAGATCATCGACGTCAACATGGACGATGGCCTCCTGGATGGCGTCGCCTGCATACGCCATTTCCTCGATCTCGTCGCGACGGAACCCGATATCGCCCGCGTGCCGGTCATGGTCGACTCGTCGCGCTGGGAGATCCTGGAAGCGGGCCTCGAGTGCCTCCAGGGTCGCGCCATCGTGAACTCGCTGAGCCTGAAAGAGGGCGAAGACTCGTTCCTCGATCAGGCCCGCCGCGTGCGCCGCTACGGCGCGGCCGTGGTCGTCATGGCCTTCGATGAAGAGGGGCAGGCCGAGACCGTCGAGCAGCGCGTCGCGATCGCGAAACGCGCGGTTGCTCTGCTGACCGAGCGGGCCGGCTTCGCGCCTGACGATATCGTCATCGACGCGAACATCTTCGCCGTCGCGACCGGTATCGAGCAGCACAACGACTACGCCAATGCCTTCATCGAGGCGGTCCGCCGCATCAAGGAAGAACTGCCGGGCGTGCGGACCTCGGGCGGACTGTCGAACGTATCGTTCTCGTTCCGCGGCAATGAGCCGGTTCGCGAGGCCATGCATTCGGTATTCCTGTACCACGCCATCCAGGCCGGCCTCGACATGGCGATCGTCAACGCCGGTCAGCTGACGGTCTACGACGATATCCCGGAAGACCTGCGCGAACGCGTCGAGGATGTGATTCTCAATCGCCGCGACGATGCGACCGAGCGGCTGCTCGAGATCGCGGAGGACTACCGCGAGTCCGGCGAACGCCATGAGGTCCAGGCGGCATGGCGCGAGGAGGTAGTCGAGAAGCGCCTTGAGCACGCGCTCGTGCACGGCGTGGTCGATTACGTCGAGGAAGACGTCGAGGAAGCGCGCCAGCGCGCCGAGCGCCCACTGGATGTGATCGAAGGGCCGCTGATGGACGGCATGAACGTCGTCGGCGATCTGTTCGGCGCCGGCAAGATGTTCCTGCCCCAGGTCGTGAAGTCCGCGCGCGTGATGAAGAAGGCGGTCGCTTACCTGATCCCGTATATCGAGGCCGACAAGCGACCGGGGGACCGGGCCAAGGGTCATGTCGTGATGGCGACGGTGAAAGGCGACGTCCACGATATCGGCAAGAACATCGTCGGCGTCATCCTCCAATGCAACAACTTCGACGTCACCGACCTGGGCGTCATGGTGCCGGCGGATAAAATACTCGACACGGCCGTGGAGCAAGAGGCCGATATCGTCGGTCTCTCCGGCCTGATTACCCCCTCGCTCGACGAGATGGTGCGGGTGGCGAAGGAGATGCAGCGCCGCGGTATGGAACTGCCGCTGCTGATCGGCGGGGCGACCACCTCGCCGCTGCACACGGCGCTGCGGATATCGCCGGAATACGATCAGCCGGTTACCTACGTGAAGGACGCGTCACGCGCGGTGGGTGTCGTGAGCAAGCTGCTCAATCCGGACGTACGCGATGAATTCATCGCGCAGATCGCCAGTGACCAGGAGAAGCAGCGCGAGCGTCATGCCGGGCGCGGTGAACGCAAATCCTACATCGACCTCGAGACGGCCCGCGCCAACGCGTTCAGCTGGGACCCCGAGCAGCACCGCCCGCAGCAGCCGGCGCGCACGGGCGTCATCCCGGTGGCGGATGTCTCCGTGGCCGAGCTGCGCGAGTACATCGACTGGACACCCTTCCTGCACACCTGGCAGATCAAGGCGAGTTACCCGAAGGTGCTGGACGATCCGGACAAAGGCGAGGCGGCACGCAACCTGCTCGCCGACGCGGAGCGCATGCTGGATCGCATGGAAGCGGAGGGCTGGTTGCAGCCACGCGGTGTTGCAGGCATCTTCCCCGCCGGCGCCATGGGCGACGACGTCGCGATCTACGCCGATGAGCCGCGCCAGGCCATACGGATGCGGGTGCACTTCCTGCGTCAGCAGACCGAGCGGCCCCAGGGCAAGCCGAACCTCTGCCTGGCGGACTAC
This sequence comes from Halofilum ochraceum, assembly GCF_001614315.2. Classification (NCBI taxonomy): domain Bacteria; kingdom Pseudomonadati; phylum Pseudomonadota; class Gammaproteobacteria; order Chromatiales; family Ectothiorhodospiraceae; genus Halofilum; species Halofilum ochraceum. The sequence continues at coordinate 94,078 of NZ_LVEG02000014.1, read as the reverse complement.
GTGGCGCCGGCCGCTTCCGGGGTGCCGGACTGGATGGGGGCGTTCGCGGTCACCGCGGGCCGTGAGACCGCCAACCACGTCAAGCGTTTCGAAGAGGCCGGCGATGACTACAACGCGATTCTGGTCGAGGCGCTCGCGGACCGCCTCGCGGAGGCCTTCGCCGAGTATCTGCATCTGCGCGTGCGGCAAGAGTGGTGGGGCTACGACCCCGATGAATCGCTGGCGAACGAGGATCTGATCGCCGAGCGTTACCGGGGGATCCGACCGGCGCCGGGCTATCCCGCGTGTCCGGAGCACACGGAGAAGGCGTTGATCTGGCAGCTTCTCGACGTGGAGAGGCACACGGACATGCGCCTGACCGAGAGTTTCGCCATGGATCCCGGGGCTTCTGTCAGCGGCTTCTATATCGGCCATCCCGAGGCGCGTTACTTCGGTCTCGGCAGCATCCAGCGGGATCAGGTTCTCGACTATGCCGAACGCAAGGGCTGGTCGATCGAGGAGGCCGAGACCTGGCTGGCGCCGAATCTGGCGTACGACCCGGAGCAGGCGCCCGCCGAAGCGTTAAGCCGGGCGGGCTGACTCCGTGCCGCCGGTCAGGGCCACTCGTATTACATAGAGGCAGGGCGTTGAGGAGTGATGTAGGTCGGGCTTATAGCCCGACATTCGTAAGCCCCGGATCTGTCGGGCTATAAGCCCGACCTACAGGATTCCCGAAGATCAGGGGTTACCTGACGGGGCGAAAGACAATCAGAAATGCCGGCGCGGCCTCACGGTGGTGTCGGTATAAAACGAGGTGAAGCGAGGAACCGGAATGAGCAAATACGACGTCTACGGCATCGGCAACGCGCTGGTGGATATGGAGTACAGCCTGACGCCGGAGGATCTGCAGCGTCTCGGGATCGACAAGGGCGTGATGACGCTGGTGGACGTCGATCACCAGTCGGAGATGATGGTCTATCTGGATGAACATCACGTCCATCGCAGCGCCGGCGGTTCCGCCGCGAACACGGTCATCGCCCTGGCCCAGTTCGGTGGCCGCGGTTTCTACACCTGCAAGGTGGCCGATGACGATCTCGGCCGGCTGTATGCGGATGATCTGAAAGACAACGGCGTCGAGACCAACGCCCACGAGGTGGTGGAGCCCGGCTACACCGGACGCTGCATGGTACTGGTCACGCCGGATGCCGATCGCACGATGTGCACCTATCTCGGGATCACCGGGAGTCTCGGGAAGACGGAACTGGTGCCCGAGGCCATCCGCGAATCGGAGTATCTGTATCTCGAGGGCTATCTGGCGACTTCGGAGACGGCGCGCGAGGCGGTCGCCGAAGCCCGCCGGATCGCCGACGATGCCGGCGTCCGCACGGCCATCTCGCTATCGGATCCGAACATCGTCAGCCATTTCGGTGTCCAGCTCCGCGAGATGATCGGCGCGGGTGTCGATCTGCTGTTCGCGAACGAGGACGAGGCGAAAGAACTCACCGGCACGGAAACGGTCGAGGATGCGATCACCGCCCTCAAATCAAGCGCGCGTGAATTCGTCGTCACGCGCGGCCCGAAGGGCGCGGTCGTCTTCGATGGTGACAGGGAGTTCTCGGTGGACGGCCGTCAGGTCGACGCGATCGATACCGTCGGCGCGGGCGATATGTTCGCCGGGGCGTTCCTCTATGGCCGGACGCAGGGATGGAGTCATGAACGGGCGGCGCGGTTCGCGGTCAGCGCGTCCGCCGACATCATCACGACCTATGGTCCGCGCCTGACCCGGGATCGCGCGCTGGGTGTGCGCGACGCGATGGCCGGCGCCGCCTGATCACTGCCCCGCGACGCGGGCCCACAGCGCACTGGGCTCGCGTGGCGCTGTCGTATCCACGGTGACGATGCGGTCCGCTTCATCCGCCGTCACCGGTTCACGCAGATCGATCTGGTGCTCGAGTACCGCTTCGTCCGCCTCGGATGCATCATCGCGGCGCTGCGAGCGTGCCCGTACACGCTCCCGCAGGACCGCTTCCGGGGCGGTGACGTCCAGCACGACCCCGGGTACCCCGCGTCCACGCGCCAGGGCAAGAAACGGTTCGCGCTGGTCCCGCGTCAGGAAAGCCGCATCCACGACCACGGGCCAGCCCGCGTGCAGCAGCCGGCCCGCCTGTTCGAGGAGCCGTTCATAGGTGCGCCGCCCGGCTTCCGGCGTGTAAATCCCCGCCGCCATGCCGGAAGCACTGCTGTCGTCCGGTGAGAGGCCATACAGGCGTTTGCGCTCGACGTCCGAGCGCAGGCGGATCGCGTCGCCCGCTTCGATCAACTCGCCACTGACCCGGCTCTTGCCGGAACCGGACAGCCCGTGCATGAGGGCCAGCCAGGTGGGTCGCGGTGCCAGCATGCGCTCGGCGAGGTCGAGGTAGCCGGCGACCTCCGTCGCGGCCGCTTCCGCTTCTTCCGCCCGGGTCTGCAGGCCGCGCAGCCCCGCGACCTTGGCACGCACCATGGCCCGGTACACCCGATAGAAATCCAGCACCGCCACGCCGGTGTAATCGCCGCTCCACTCCAGATAGCGATTGAGGACATGCCGTGCGAGTTCCGGATGCCCGCGGTCGGCGGTATCCATAACCAGAAACGCGAGTTCATTGATCGTGTCGATCCAGTAAAAGGCCGGATTGAACTCGATACAGTCGAACGCGATCACGCGGTCCCGGTGCCAGACGAGATTGCCGAGATGGAGATCGCCGTGGCATTCACGGACGAAACCCTCGGCACGGCGCCGGACCAGCGTTGGCCGCAGCCGCTCGCCGGTCGTTTCGGTCCAGTCCGAAACCGCACGCAGACCCGCCCCCAGCCGCGGCGACCATTCCGGCTGCCGCTGCAGCAATGCCTCGAGCTGCCGGATATTCTCCCGTGCCGGGCCCATGACCGCCTCGGGCGTTCCCGGCGCCGACGCCGGATCGACCCGTGTGGCTTCGGCGTGGAACCGCGCGAGACGACGCGCGAAATCGCCCATCTCCGCCCGGGTCACCTGGCCGGCCGCGAGCCGGTGATCGAGTCGTGCGTCGCTGTCGAAACGCCGCATCCGCACGCCGAATTCGAACGCCTCGCCGGGCTCATGGCCATCTTCGTACAGCTGTGGACTGGCGGGGTCACCGCAGACGGCGATGACGGCCTCATAGATCTCTGCCGCGAGTGGCTGGTTGCGACGCAGTTCCTCCTGGCAGAAGAAGCGCCGGCGCTCCAGGGTGGTGAAATCGACAAAGCCGAAATCGACCGGTTTCTTGAACTTGTAGGCATGCGCCCCTGCGAGCAGCACCCAGGAGATATGCGTCTCCACCACCTCGACCTGATCCACGGGATGCGGATAAGGACCGGGATCAAGCAGTGCGCGGATCCACGCGGGATAGCACTCAGCCGACATACCGGTCCCCCTTGCCGGTGCCATCCAGCGCGCGGCCCGGGGCTACCGAGTGGCGCAGTTGCCAGAGTGCATTGCCGCCTTCGATGAGCCCGCCGACCATGGCCGGCAACAGGCGGTGCGAATAGGCGACCGTCGCCAGCAGCAGGGCCTCGGGGCGCTCGAGTCCATAGGCGAGATAGACCGTGACCGCGGCGACTTCTCCCAGGGTTACGCCGAACAGGTTGACCGGCACCAGCTGGAGCAACAGCGTTGCGGCGAGCGCCACGACGATCTCGGCAAAGGTGGCCGGTATGCCCAATGCCTGGCTCACGAACCAGATCGCCACCGCGACGAGCAGATGCGCCAACGCCGAGACGATCACTGCCGGGATCAGTGGTGCGACTCGATAGGCGCCCGTGCGTCGGGCGATGAGGCCGATGAACCAGATGGTGGCGCCAGCCGCCAGGAGCAGTAAGAGCCAGACCCATGCCGGGGCCGTCAGCCATTCGAGGCGGCTGTCCGGTGCAAGCCGGGTGAACGGCAGGGTGCCGAGTAACAGCAGGAAAATGCCCGCACCACCCGCCACGCGTTCCGCGGCGACAGCCGCCGTTACGTGCCAGGCCGCCGTGTCACGGGCCTGCAGGGAGATCTTCGCGACCTTGGAAAGGTCGTAGCCGACACCGGCCGGGAGGAAGAAGTAATAAAAAAGCGATGTCAGGTGGATACGCCACAGGCTCGCCCGCCGCAATCGGATCGAGAAGGCGTCGAGGATCCACGCCAGGCGGATCGCGAACAGGCCGTACCCGAGCATCGCGACCGCGAAGGAAGCGGTGACGGCGATGGCCGCCTCACGCAGCGCGACCAGTGGCAGTTCCTCGATCAGCAGGTAGAGCAGGGTGACCAGCCCCACCGGAGCGACGATGATCTGCGCGAGCAGGAGGAAACGCCGTACGCCGGGCTCGTTCAGCTTCGAGACGAGTTTCATGTCGTGCGCGTGGCGCCACGATGAAGCGGTGGGCCGGACCCTGGCCGCGTACGGTTTGGGCCATCCGTGTGTCCCGGTAGTGGTTGCAATCGCATGGTCCGCAGTCTCGCCAGATCGGGCGGGATTGTCCAACCGGCCGCACGAATCCGGCGGACGTTCGGCCGCGCTGTATCGGCGTGCGGCGATCTGGAGCGATACTCCGGTTGTCGCCGCTTCAGGGCATCACGTGCCCGCCACCCATCAGCATCACGATCGGTGCAAGGGCCGTCCACAGGCCGAGGCCGATCACCACCAGGCCGGCGATGCGGCGGAAGCGCGGGTGATGGGTGTACCGGCGGAACCGGCTGGCGAACGCGCCGGTCGCGATCATCGCCGGCGCCGTGCCGAGGCCGAACGCCGCCATCAGCCCGCCTGACTCGACCGGGTTGGCGGCGGCGAGAGCGGCGAACAGCATGCCGTAGACGAGCCCGCAGGGGAGCCAGCCCCAAAGGGCGCCGAGGCCGACCGCGGCCCAGGCCCCGCGGCGCGCCATCAGACCGCGGGCCAGCGGCGCGATCCGCCCCCAGAGTCTCAGGCCCACGCGCTCGATCGGTTGCAGCAGCCGCAGGCCGAAAGCCACCTGCAGACCGATCGCGATCAGTACCAGGCCGGTAATCGCGCGCAGGACGACGCCGGTGCCGGGTGCCTGCAGGCTGCCGCCCGCCAGCAGGCCGACGCTGCCAACGATGACCCCGGCGACCGTATAGCTGGCGATCCGGCCGCCGTTATACAGCAGTGCATACCCCAGGCTCCGCCAGGGCCCGGACCGTTCACCGGCCGTGCCCAGGCCGAGCGAGGCGACGATGCCGCCGCACATGCCCATGCAGTGCGCGCTGCCGGCGATACCGGCGATGAACGCGGCGCCGAGTGTGGTCGGATCCGGAGTCACCGGTGCTCGTCGTCGGGTTCGTCGGACGGTTGCCCGTTGGCCGCTGTGCCGGTCCGGGTCGTGTCGTGTTCGCGACGCCTGCGCTCGTCGGTATCCATCAGGATGCGGTAGGCCGGCGTCTCCAGATCATCGAACTGTCCACTGCGCACGGCCCAGAAGAAGACCGCGACCGCGAGCACGAGCAGGACGAGCGAGACGGGGATCAGGAGGTAGAGCACATTCATCCTTCCGCTCCAGCGGCGGCCGGCACGGTGCCGGTCGGCGGCTCTACGCGTCGCGGAGGTATGCGTCCGAGCCGCAGGGCGTTGCCGACCACCAGCAGCGAACTCGCCGACATGCCGATGGCCGCCATCCACGGTGGCACCATGCCGGTGGCGGCGAGCGGCAGGGCGAGCACGTTGTAACCCGCCGCCCAGGCGAGGTTCTGGCGGATGATCCGCAGCGTGCGCCGCGCGTGACCGATGCCGTCGGTCAGGTCGGCGAGGTGGCCGCGTGTGAGGACCATATCGGCACTGGTCTGGGCCAGCGCCGAGCCGCTGCCCATGGCGACCGCGACGTCGGCACCGGCCAGCACCGGGCCGTCGTTGACGCCGTCGCCGAGCATGATGACGCGATGTCCTGCCTGCTGCAGGGCCTGCAGGCGTGCGAGTTTGTCCGCCGGGGTCTGGCGCGCGGACCACTGGTCAATGCCGAGCTGTTGGGCCACGGCCGCGACCGGCCCGGGGCCGTCGCCGCTGACGATTTCGACACCGACGCCGAGTCGCTGCAGGGTCGCCACGGCATCAGCCGTTCCGGGGCGGACGCTGTCCGCCAGATGGAACCGGGCCAGCAGACCGTCGCTGTCGCCCAGCGCGACGACCGTCCCGTCGGCGCTGGTATCACCGCCGCCGCCGAGGCCCCCGACCCAGTCGGGTCGCCCGAGCCGCAGGTTCCGCCCGGCGACGAGGCCCTCGATGCCGCGCCCGCCTTCGGTGCGGATCCGACTGGCCTCGCGGCCATCGTGTGCGTGTGCGAAGGCGCGCGCGATGGGGTGGCTGGAGTGCGCCTCGAGCGCGGCCGCGAGTGCAAGTGCCTCGCCGGCGTCGATCCGGTCCATGGGCTCGATCCGCTCGATGGTGAGTTCGCCCCGGGTCAGCGTGCCGGTCTTGTCGAGGACGACGTGATCGGCGCGCGCCAGCGTCTCCAGGCCCCCGGTTCGGGCGACCAGCAGACCGCTGCGGGCCAGTCTCGAGGTGGCGGCGACCAGCGCCGTCGGCGTGGCCAGCGACAGGGCGCAGGGGCAGGTGACCACGAGTACCGCCAGGGTCACGGCGAAGGCCTCGTCCGGTGCGATTCGACTCCACGCGAACGCCGTGCCCGCGGCGGCCAGCAGGATGCCGCAGACGAACCAGCGCGCGACGCGGTCGGCCACACGCGCCAGCGCCGGCCGCTCCGCCTGGGCCCGGTCGAGCAGCCGCACGATGCCGGCCACGAGGGTGTCCCGACCGACGCGCGTGATCTCGATATCGATCGGCGCGTCATCGTTGATGCTGCCGCCGATGACCTCGCTGCCCGGGCCGCGGGTGACCGGCATGAACTCACCGGTCAGCAGGGATTCATCCAGACGGCTCTCGCCGGCCATCACGCGACCATCGGCCGGGACCGGGTCGCCGGCCGGTACGCGTACCCGATCGCCGACCGCGAGTTCGTGCACGGCGACCCGCTCGTCGCCGGCGGGGCTGATACGCAGCGCGGTCGCCGGCAGCATCCGGGCCAGCGCCCCGGTCTGTCGCGACGCCCGGTGGCGTGCCGTCATCTCGAAGAAGCGGGCGACGGTCAGGAAGAAGACGAACATCGTGACCGAGTCGAAATAGACCTCGCCGTCGCCGATGGTGGTGTTCCAGACACTCGCGGCGAAAGCGCCCCCGATCGCCAGCGCCACGGGTACGTCCATGCCCGGGCGGCCGGCCCGAAGATCCCGCCAGGCGCCACGGAAGAAGGGGGCGCCGGCATAGAGCACCACGGGGATGGCGATCAACAGGCTGACGCCGCGCAGCAGTTCGGTGATCCCGGGCTCCATGTCGGCCTGGATGGCGCCGGCATAGAGCGCGACCGCGTACATCATGACCTGCATCATGCCCAGACCGGCCACAGCCAGGCGCCGCAGGGCGGCACCGCGCTCGCGGGCGATCAGCGAGTCGCCGGCGTCTACCCCGAGCGGATGCGGCCGATAACCGGCCGCGGCGATCCGGCGCAGCAGCCGGGACAGGGCGACGCGGTCGGCTTGCCACCGTACCAGGGCGCGGCCGGTCGCTGGGTTGACCTCGATCGTCTCCAGCCCGGGCTCGCCGGCCAGTACGTGCTCGATCAGCCAGGCACACGCGGCACAGTACAGACCCTCCACCAGCACGACGGCCTCGCGGTGCTGATCGCCCAGCTCGCGTACGAACACCTTCTGGACGGCGTCGCGGTCAAACGCGGTCCATTCATCGGCGGTGGGCCCGCTCGGCGTGGGGGCGGGACCCGTGCGGTAACGGTAGAAATCGGCCAGGCCGGCGTCCGCGATCAGGCCGGCGACCGCCTCGCAACCGGGGCAGCATACCGGGTGATCGGCACCGTCGACATGGACGTAGCGGATGCCACGGCGCGGCAGGTCTTCGCCGCAGTGGAAACAGGTTGCCGTGACGGTGTTCATGCTCGAACGGGTGCGCCGGCCTATGGTGGAGAGGGGCGGCCCGGGCGTTGCCGGATGGCGTCAGCGCCGTGGGCGACCGTCATGGCTGCGGTTCGGGGCGATCCCGGCTACCGTCTTTCGACGCGTCCAGTGGTTCCATCTGGAATTTGCCACCGGGCGCGACATCGGCGAGCGCGTCGTCGGCGTGGCGCATCGATACCGCCACGGTCAGGACACAGCCGAGGATCGACCCGGTCAGCGCGAGAATACCGACCCAGAGCACCGGCACCTGGTACCAGCGAACCCCATCCGTTTCCCGCTCTTCGCTCATTCCGTATCGCTGCTCCCGCCGGTGTCCTGCGCCGGACCGCCCGCGCGGACCCAGGCGGTCAGTATCCGGATCTCTTCCTCGCGCAGACGCTCGGACCAGCCCGGCATGACGCCGCTGCGCCCGTCGCGGATGCTGGTAATGATGTCCTCCAGGCGCCCGCCATACAACCAGCTGTCGTCGGTCAGGTCGGGCGCGCCCATCGCGGTCTTGCCCTTGCCCTCGGGGCCGTGACAGGCCACGCACTGGGATGCATACAGTTCCTCGCCCTCGGCGACCAGGTCTTCGCGCGGCCAGTCGCGGCCGTTCATCTCGTAGACATACGCGGCGACCGCGCGGGTGCCGCGTTCGCCGAGCGCGCTCCCGAGCGCGGGCATCTGACCCTGGCGGCCCTTGGTCAGGCTGGTATGGATCGCCTCCACGCTGTCGCCGTACAGCCAGGCATCGTCGACCAGATTCGGCGCCCCGATGACCTGATTGCCGCCGGCGTTGGCGCCGTGGCAGGCCGCGCAGTTGTCTTCATAGAGCACCTGACCGGCGTGGATCACCTGCGGGTCGCGGGCGAGGGTGTCCACGGACTCGGTTCGCACGCGGTCAAACAACAGCGAGAGGCGCTCTTCGTTTTCGGCCATATGCCGTTGCACCCGCTCCTCGGAGGTCCACTCCTGCGTGCCTCCGAATGCCCCGAAACCGGGATAGCGGAAGAGGTAGACGGTGCCGAACACGATCACCACGAGCGAGAGCACGACCCACCACATCGGCAGGCGCCGCACGCCCTCGCGGATGGCGCCGTGGGCCCAGACGTGACCGGTGGTGCCATCCCGGTAGGTCGGAATGGGCACCCGGGTGCCATAGATCAGCAGGAACGTCACCAGAAGCCAGTTCAGCGTGACGAAGAAGATGATCCAGCCGCTCCAGAAGGCGCTCATCGCTGCTCTTCCCCGTGGTTGTTCGTGCGTTGTTCATCGCCCCGGCGCTCGCCGGGCGCGGTGTCGTTTTCGAGCGGGACGCGCGCCATCCGGCTGAACACGCGGTGGTGCCGGGGCAGCCAGGCCCAGATCCATACACCGACGAAAGCGACGATCAGCAGGATGATCACCACCCCGATGACGTGTCCCCAGATGTCGCTCATTGCCCGGCGTCCCCCGGGGCGGTGTCGGTGAGACGCTCGAGCGCTTCCTCGTCGACCTGCTGCCCGAGCCCCTGCAGGTAGGCGACCAGGGCGTCGAGTTCGGTCTTGCCTTCGAGCGCCTCCGGTGCCGACTCGATCTGCTCTTCCGTGTAGGGGTCGCCGACCAGGCGCAGCGCGCGCATGCGCGCAACGATTTCGTCCGCATCGATCGGTTCCCCCTTCAGCCACGGATAGGCCGGCATGTTCGAGTCCGGTACCAGTGCCTGCGGATCGAGCAGATGGGCGCGCTGCCATTCATCCGAGTATTTGCCGCCCACACGGGCGAGATCGGGCCCGGTGCGCTTGCTGCCCCACTGGAACGGACGGTCATAGGCGGACTCGCCCGCCAGCGAGTACGCGCCATAGCGCTGCACCTCGGCACGGATACGTCGGATCTGCTGCGAGTGGCAGCCATAGCAGCCTTCGCGGACGTAGATATCCCGGCCCGCGAGTTCGAGTGGTTCGTACGGTTCGACGCCGGGTGCCGGTTCCGTCGTGGTCGCCTGGTAGAACAGCGGCACGATCTCGGCGAGTCCACCCAGGGTCAGAGCGACGGCCAGCAGCACACCGAACAGGCCGAGGCGCTTCTCGATGGCTTCGAAATAACGATGGTGAAACTGCATGTCGGCATTCCCGGCTGTCAGGTCCCCGGTCGACGCGCGTCCGAGGGATCCGCGCGGTGACCGCTTTGCGATCACCGCGCACGTGGATAGTCAGTTCGATCGTGATTCGCGTTCGCGCACCGCGCTTTACCGGGCGGGCGATGCCGATATGCCGGCATCCGGTATGGGCTCCGGAATCGGCACCGGGATCGGCGAGATCAGTTTCGCGCGGGCGGCGGCGGCCGTGTGCCAGAGGTTCCAGGCCATCACTACCATGCCGCCCATGACCAACACGCCGCCGAGGAACCGCATGATGTAGAGCACATCGATGGTCCGGAAGATCTCCATGAAGCTGTAGACAAGCGTCCCGTCCTCGGCCGTGGCGAACCACATGGAGCCGGTCGCGACGCCGGAGACCCACATCGCGGTGACATAGATCAGCAGCCCCATCGTGTGCATCCAGAAGTGCAGGTTCATGGCCTTGACCGAATGCATGGGGCGGTCGAGCGCGCGCGGCGCCATCGCGTAGATCGACCCGATCGTGATCATCGCGACCCAGCCGATGGAGCCGGAGTGCACGTGCGCGATGGTCCAGTCGGTGTAATGGCTCAGGGCGTTGGCACTGCGGATCGCGAGCATCGAGCCTTCGAGCGTCGCGGCGGCATAGAACACCAGCGCGATCACCATGAACTTGGCGGCCGGGTCGACCCGGACCTTGTGCCAGGAACCGTTGAACGTGAGCAGGCCGTTGGCCGCGGAGCCCCAGCTCGGCATCAGCAGGATGACCGAGAACACGACGCCGACCGTCTGCACCCAGTCCGGCAGGGAGGTATAGATCAGATGGTGCGAACCGGCCCACATGTAGACCGAGATCAGCGCCCAGAAGTTCACGATCGAGAAGCGGTAGCTCCACAACGGTTGGCCGGCCTGGCGCGGCACGAAGTAGTACATCATGCCGAGGAAGCCGGCGGTCAGGAAAAACGCCACCGCGTTATGCCCGTACCACCACTGGACCATCGCATCGACGGCGCCCGAGTAGACCGGATAGGACTTGGTCAGCGAGACCGGGATCGCGATGTTGTTGACCACGTGCAGCAGGCCGACCGCGACGATGAAGGCCGCGTAGTACCAGTTGGCGACGTAGATGTGGCGGATGCGCCGCTTCGCGAGTGTGGCGAAGAAAACCACCCCGAAGGAAATCCAGACCACGGCGATGAGAATGTCGATCGGCCATTCGGGTTCGGCGTATTCCTTGCTCTGGGTGATGCCGAACGGCATCGTCGCCAGCGCCAGGAACACCGCGACCTGCCAGCCCCAGAAGGTGAAGGTGGCCAGACGGCCGAGGGCGAGACGCACGTGGCCCGTGCGTTGCACCACGTAGTAGCACGTGCCCATCAGCGCGGAGCCGCCGAAGGCGAAGATGATCGAAAACGTGTGGTTGGGCCGGATGCGGCTGAAGGTCAGCCAGGAGGTGTCGAAATTGAGCCAGGGCCAGGCCATCTGGGCCGCGATAAGGACGCCGATTGCGGTGCCGACGATGCCCCATACGGCCGCCGCCAGCAGAAACAGGCGGACGACATGGTCATTGTAGGTTTCTTGCTGTGCCATGCTTGCGGGTCCTGGCTGGAAAGCGATTGCCGGCTATTGTGCCGACGACAGGGCTGATACGACACATCGATCGGCTATTCCCCCGTCGATCGCGACCGGTTGTCAACGAAAGGCGGAACGTACCAGAGTCGAATCGCCGGCGACTTGATCAGGATCAAGTACAGGGGGGGCGGACTCTATTACGCGCCGGCGGAAATCACATGGGGATCGCGGCAGCCAGGCCGGCCTGCGACCGGCGGGAGCCAGCCGGCGGACATCGCTGGGCCGCGCCGCAGGGGCAGGCCGGCTGTTGCCTGTCGGCAAAAGCCGGCCTGCGAGTGAGCACTGGTGCAATTCGAGCCGGCCGGCGGGTTTTGCTGCCGCGGGGCCTCGCATATAGTAAGCCGCTCCCACTGACCCGGATGCCCGGCATGCTGCACATTGCCCGCGGGATCGCCCCGCCGAAGCATTCATGACGCCGGAGCGCCGCCGTATCTTCGCGTGGGCGTTCTACGACTGGGCCAATTCCGCCTACGCCACAGTGGTCATCGCCGGGTTCTTTCCCCTGTTCTTCCGTGATTACTGGGGCTCGGGGCTGGAGCAGGCGGAGCGCACCTTCTGGCTCGGTGCCGCCAATTCCGCCTCGAGCCTGCTGATCGTCCTGCTCGCGCCACTACTCGGCGCGGTGGCCGACCGCGCGGGCCTGCGGCGGCGTTTCCTGATCCGTTTTGCCCTGCTGGGCATCCTCGCCACCGCGACGCTGGCACTGATCGGTGCCGGACAATGGGGGTTCGCCGCCGGTGCCTTCGCCGTGGCGACGGTCGGGTTCATGGGCGCGAATGTTTTCTATGACGCGCTGATCACGGAGGTCGCGCCGCGGGGGGAGGGGGATCGCGTTTCGGCACTCGGATACGCGCTCGGCTATCTTGGCGGCGGGATCCTGTTCGCAGGCTGCGTGGCCCTCGTGCTGATGCCGGAGACGTTCGGGCTGGCCGACCGTGCGGCCGCCGTGCGGTTGTCGTTCCTGCTCACGGCGGTCTGGTGGGCCGTCTTCTCGATCCCGCTGCTGCGTACGGTCGGGGAGCGCGACGGCCCGCGGGTGCCGTTCGGTCAGGCCTTCGTCGAGGGGGCGGCTCAACTCCTGCAGACGCTGCGGGATATCCGCAAGCATCGCCAGGTCGCGCTGTTTCTGGGCGGCTATTTCCTCTATATCGACGGCGTCGACACGGTCGTGCGGATGGCGGTCGATTACGGGATGTCGATCGGTTTCGGCACCAACGACCTGATCGCCGCGCTGCTGCTGGTCCAGTTTATCGGCTTTCCGGCGACCCTGGTGTTCGGTCGCCTCGCCAGGCCACTGGGTGCGCGTGGCGGAATCCTGTTGGCCCTGGCGGCCTATGCCGGGGCGACGATCTGGGCGTCGACCATGAGCGCAACGTGGGAATTCTATGGCCTCGCGGTGACCATCGGCCTGGTTCAGGGTGGGGTCCAGGCCCTGTCGCGCTCGTTCTTTGCCCGCCTCGTCCCGGCCGACTGCGCCGCCGAATTCTTCGGCTTCTATAACATGATGGGGAAATTCGCCGCGGTAATCGGGCCGGTTCTGGTCGGCTGGGTCGGCTGGATGACCGGCGATCCGCGGATCGGGATCCTTTCGTTGCTGCTGCTGTTCGGCGGTGGTGCACTGCTGCTGATGCGGGTGCGCACGCCAGCGGACACATGATCGGCCCGTGCCCGTGGCGTGAGGCCTGTGGGACAATCCGGCTGCGGCACCCGTCCGGGTGCCTGGAATGACGGGACGAGTAGACGGTGAGCGACGACGATATCGATACCGAGTGGTTCCGCGCACGGTTGCTGGAACTGCGCGAGGAACTGACGGCGGCAACCGGCAACACGGACGCCAATACGGTCGAACTCGATCAGCAGCGTCAGGGGCGCCTGTCGCGCATGGACGCCCTCGGGGCCCAGCAGATGAGCCTGGCCGCCCAGCGCCGCCGCCAGGAAACGCTGCGCCGCACGGAGGCGGCGTTACGCCGGATCGACGACGGCGACTATGGGCTGTGCCAGTCCTGCGACGAACCGATCAACCCGAAACGCCTCGAATTCGACCCGACTGTCCTGTACTGCATCCACTGCGCCAGCAAGGCCGAGCAGGCGTAATACTCCTATCCGGGCGCTGTGCAGTTTGGGTTCTCGCCAAGGCGCGGAGGGCGCCAAGGGACGCGAAGAAGGCAAAACATTGTAGGAGCGAGCTTGCTCGCGAACCGATGTCCTCTCCCGCAAGGTCTCTTCAATCGTTCCGGTAACGGACGTTGCAGGCAACATTCGTCCGCCCAGCCAATAAGAACCGCGAAGGCCCCGAAACCGGTTCGCGGCCAAGGCCGCTCCTACAGCATTTCTTTGCGTCCCTTGGCGCCCTCTGCGCCTTGGCGAGAACCCTCACGCACAGCGGTGGATCCGGTAACCGGGTAACACGAAGTCCGAAACGGCATGATCCGGGATGATAAGCGCATTCCCCGAATATCAATCCACTGGCTTGACCGTATAGCCGGCCTCTTCCAGCAGCCGCAATACCCCGCGCTCGCCCGGCAGATGCAGCGCGCCGACGGCGACGAACGCGCCGCCGCGTTCGATCAGAGGCTGCATGCGCTCCACCATGCGCTCGTTGCGTTCGTCGACGACCCGCTCCATGAAGGCGTCATTGCGCTCGGCGTCCGGCAGCATCGGGTTGTTCTCGCCGATCTCCATGAGCGCGGCCAGATCGCCGCGCAGCCAGGCCCGGGTCAAGGACTCGAACATCGGTGCGAGGCCGCCCTGTTCGGCCAGGTCGAGGGTGGCGCGCAACAGATCGAGCTGTTGCGTTTCGGGCAGATCGGAGAACAGGGCAAGCTGCTCCTCCGCCGTCTCGAGACCGGTCACCGGGCGCCCCAGATCGGAAGCACGCTGGAACAGGACCCGATCCAGCGTGGCGGTCGGGTCCATCGGGGGTACCGACAGCGTGATGGCGAGTGCCCAGGGCTCCATCAGCAACAGCGCGTCGCCCGGAACGCCCCGGGCCTGCGCCGCACGGCGGGCGCGTTGCCAGTCTGGTCCGCCGAGTTGTTCCTCCAGCGTCGGCGGCGCCCGGTCGAACATCGCCCGCGCCATGGTCTGTTGGATATCGGCGCCGAAATCGAGTTCGAAGGCGTAACGCCGGGCCGATCGAAACGCACGCTCGATGGTCGGATCGAGATCGAGCACGCGGGGGTCATCGCTGTGGATCGTCCCGAGAACGTGGCTCGGCTGCGTTTCGCCGGGACCCTCGATCTCCCAGAGCACACCATCGGCGTGTACCGGCGTGGCGCCGTGCCCGGCAGCCGGCAGCAGCAGGCAGGCCAGCAGCAGGGTCATCCGTCGGTATGTATATCCTGATCCTTTCATGGGCTCCCTCCGTTTGTCCCCGACGCGGGCGGTGTGACGCACGTCTCCGTGCGTGACCCGGATATTACCCCGCGAGGCGGGGTCTGGATGTCCAGGCACCAAGCCCGGCAAGCGCTGTCATACTGTGTATATGATCCAGTCCACGGGAAATATGACACAAAATCGGATTCTGTCGCCGTTGCTGCCCCTTGTGCTGGCCGCCGCCGGGCTGTTGCTCCCGGGGCGGGCGGAGGCGCTGCGCTGCAATGGCAGCCTGGTCGATGAGGGGGACCCCGCGTTCGAGGTGCGCGAGGCGTGTGGTCAGCCCGATTATGTCCAGCCGCTGTACGCGCATGGTCATGGCCATGTGCTCGAGGAACTCTGGTACTACAACTTCGGCCCTCAGCGGCTGCTGCGCGAGCTGCGGTTCCGCAATGGCCGGCTCCAGCGCATCCGCACTCCCGGGCGCGGCTTCCGCGAACGCGATCGGGTTGGCGACTGCGTTCCGGTCGACGTCAACGCCGGCATGACGGCCTATGAACTGCTGAGCCGCTGCGGCGAACCGGTGCAGCGCGAGGCGCGGCGCCTGCTGCGGCGGGACCATCGAGGCGGCCTCAAGCACGGCTATCACCACGTCTGGATCGAGGACTGGTACTACCCGTTCGGCGACCAATACCTCAATCGACGGGTGCGGCTGACCGATGGGCGCGTCACCGATATCGATACCGTCGACTGAGGCGGTTTACACCGGTGCCTGCGGGACCGCTGCGATCGACCGGTCGATCCGCGGTAACCACAGCGCGAGCAGCAGTGCACGCAGAACGAAGAACCCCATGAAGGCGAGCCACAGCCCGTGGTTGCCGAGATCCGGCACCAGCAGTTCGGTCGCGAGCCAGAATGCCCCGGCCGCGATCAGCATGCCGTTGCGCATCTCGACGGTGCGGGTCGTGCCGATGAATACGCCATCCAGCTGAAAGTTCCACACGGCGACGATCGGGGCCAGCAGCATCCACGGCAGGTAGGTGGTCGCCAGCTCCCGGACCTCGGGCAGGTCCGTCATCCAGCCGATAAAGACGCCGCCGAACAGCGCGTACACGACGGAATAACCGACCGCGAGGGCGGCCGCGCAGACGGTGCTCGTGCGCACCGCCGCGCGGAACTGGTCCCGGCGCCCGGCGCCGCGGGCCGAACCCGCCAGCCCCTCGACGGCGTGGGCGAAGCCATCGAGCCCGTAGGAGAGGAAGAACAGCAACTGCAGCAGGATGGCATTGGCCGCCACCACGACCTCGCCGAGCCCGGTTCCCACGGCGGTGAAGTAGAACAGCGACAGGACCAGGCAAAGCGTGCGCACGAAGATATTGCCGTTGACCCGGATCAGCGCACGCAGCGCGGCTGGTTCGAGCAGGGTGATTCGGTGGCCGGGGCGCGGCAGCGGCCGCAGCCGGCGTACGACCAGCCAGAGTCCGATGCCCACCGCCGTGAACTCCGCGATCACCGAGGCGAGGGCGACGCCCTCGACCCCGAAACCGAGCACCGGCACGAACAGCAGGTCGAGGGCCACGTTGGTGCCATTCAGCAGCAGCTGGACGACGAGGACGTCACGCGTTCGCTGCAGCCCGATGAGTGTGCCGACGATCGCGTAATTGGCGAATACCGCCGGCGCTGACCAGATGCGCCACCCGAAGTAGACCCGGGCGAGTTCTTCGACCCGCTCGCTGCCATCGACCATGTAAAAGGCGATCATCCCGATCGGGATCTGCAGCGACCACACCGCGAGCGCCAGCCCGCCCGCGATCAGCAGGGCACGCTTCAATGCCGCCGCGGCCTCGCCGCCGTCGCCGGCACCGGCGGCCTGCGCCACGAAGCCCGTCGTGCCCATGCGCAGGAAGCCGAAGGCCCAGTAGATGATCGAGAACAGGTTGGCGCCCAGCGCCACCGCGCCGATATAGGCGGCGTCGGGCAGATGCCCCATGACCGCCGTGTCCACCGCGCCGACGAGCGGGATCGACGAATTCGCCAGGATGATCGGCCAGGCGAGCTGCCAGGTACGGCGGTATCCGGGGGTCTCGGCGGTCTGCATCGGGGTCGGGGGCCTTCGGGAAAGGGCGCATACTACTAACGTGGGCACTGGTAAGGCCACACGCGGTGGCTGTTGTCCGGGGCGACACGCGCGGGGGCGTAACCGGCCGCGGTTTAGGGGCTCGTTTGACGCGGATCAAAGTATGGTTGTCATGCTCGTCTACTATAGGGACCGTAGACGCCGATATGGGCGAACCCTTCGACCAACGACAGGATGGGATCCGTGATGTACGAACCAATCAGTAAAAAATGGGCAGTCCTCGCACTCGCTTTGTCCGCCACGCTGGCGAGTGGTGCGGTCATTGCCCATGGCGGCAGTGCGTCCGGCATGGGTGGTGGCCAGGGCATGATGGCGCAGGGCCAAGGCATGATGGGCGGTCAGGGCCAAGGTCAGGGCATGATGCGCGGTCAGGGCCAGGGAATGATGGGCCACGGAATGGGGCAAGGCATGATGGGGCAGGGAATGGGCCCGGGCATGATGGGGCAGGGAATGGGTCCCGGCATGATGGGGCAGGGAATGGGTCCCGGCATGATGGGGCAGGGAATGGGCCCCGGCATGATGGGCCAGGGCATGATGGGCCAGGGCATGATGGGGCCTTACATGAGCGGGGTGCTTGGCCTGTCGGCGGAACAGCGTCAACGGCTGGAAGATATCCAGCGCGAGAACGCCGGCGAGCACTGGCAGATGATGCAGGAAATGCAGCAGCACCGGCGCAACATGATGGAGGCGTACGGGCAGGAGGCGCCGGACCCCGGTAAGGTCGGCGATGCCTTCTCGCGCATGATGGAAACCCGGCGGGACATGATCGAACAGCAGGTCCGGATGCAGAACCGGATGCACGAGGTGCTCACCGACGAACAGCGCGAGCGGATGCAGGAAATGCAGCGGTTCCACTGGTCGGATCAGTAGCGCCGAGGCTGCGTTGGACTTCGTGTCACCGGGTTACCGGATCATCGCGCCCTGCAATGCCGGTTCTCGCCAAGGCGCCAAGCGCGCCAAGGGACGCGAAGAAGGCAAAACATTGTAGGAGCGAGCTTGCTCGCGAACCGGCGTCCTCTCACGCGACGCCCGGGTCAATTGCTCGGGCAACGGACGTGACTGGCAAAATTGTGCCGCTCAGCCAATGAAAGCCGCGAGGGCCCCGAGACCGGTTCGCGGCCAAGGCCGCTCCTGCAATCTTTCTTTGCGTCCCTTGGCGCGCTTGGCGCCTTGGCGAGAACCCGTATTGCAGGGAGTCTGACTGGAACCCTTTCGCGGCCAAGGCCGCTCCTGCAATCTTTCTTTGCGTCCCTTGGCGCGCTTGGCGCCTTGGCGAGAACCCGTATTGCAGGGAGTCTGACCGGAACCCTCACGGGGGGTGAAACCCGGTAAGGTGAATACGCCCGGAGACCGCCTTTGATGGCCTCCGGGCGCTGAGTCTCAGTGCCGCGGGCCTGCGTTACTGCAGCTCGGGATCGATCCCGCCCATGCACATGTACTTCACCTCGAGGAAGTCCTCTATCCCGTACTTCGAGCCCTCGCGCCCCATACCGGATTCCTTCACCCCGCCGAAGGGCGCGACGGCCGTGGAGATCAGCCCGGTATTGATGCCGACGATGCCGTACTCGAGCTCGCGGCCGACGCGCCACGCGCGGCCGATGTCGCGCGTATAGAAGTAGGAGGCGAGCCCGACCTCGGTATTGTTGGACATCTCGACCGCTTCGCGTTCCGTGCTGAAGCGGAACAGCGGGGCCACCGGGCCGAAGGTCTCTTCGCCGGCGATCTGCATCTCCGGCGTCACGCCGGTCAGAACGGTCGGTTCGTAGAAGGTGCCGCCCAGCGCATGGCGCTGCCCGCCCGTCAGGACCTTCGCGCCGTGTTCGAGCGCGTTGCCGACGTGCTCTTCCACCTTGGCCAGCGCGTTGTCGTCGATCAGCGGCCCCTGCACGACGCCCTCACCGAAACCTTCACCGACCTTCAGCCCGGCTACGCGCTTCGCGAGTTTCTCGGCGAATGCGTCGTAGACGCTGTCCTGCACCAGGATGCGATTGGCGCATACGCAGGTCTGGCCAGTGTTGCGGTATTTGGAGGCGATCGTGCCCTCGACGGCGGCGTCGAGGTCGGCGTCATCGAAAACGATGAACGGCGCATTGCCGCCGAGTTCCAGCGAGACCTTCTTGACCGTGGCGGCGCACTGTTCCATCAGCATTTTCCCGACCGCCGTCGAGCCGGTGAAGGTGAGTTTGCGCACGGTGGGATTGCTCGTGAACTCGCCGCCGATCGACTTCGCCCGTCCGGTAATGACGCTGAAGACACCGGCCGGGATACCGGCCCGGGAACCAAGTTCCGCCAGCGCCAGCGCGGACAGCGGCGTCTGTTCCGCCGGCTTGACCACCATCGGGCAACCGGCGGCGAGTGCGGCGCCGGCCTTGCGCGTGATCATGGCAAGCGGGAAGTTCCACGGCGTGACCGCGGCGCATACGCCGATCGGCTCCTTTGTGACGACGATGCGTGCATCCGCGGTGTGCTCGGGAATGATGTCGCCGTAGACACGCTTGCCTTCCTCGGCGAACCACTCGAGGAAGGAGGCGGCATAGGCGACCTCGCCCTTGGCCTCGGTGAACGGCTTGCCCTGTTCGGACGTCATGATCCGGCCGAGGTCCTCGACGTTTTCATGCATGAGTTCGTACCAGCGCCGCAGAATCGCGCTGCGTTCGGCGGCCGTCTTGCGGCGCCACTCCGGGAATGCGCGGTTCGCCGCTTCGATCGCCTGGCGGGTTTCCTTTTCCCCGAGACGGGGGACTTCGCCGAGCGTGTCACCCGTGGCCGGATTCTTGACCGGCAGGCTCTCGCTGCCCTTCACCCATTCACCATCGATGAAGCAGGCATCACGCAGCAGGGACGGGTCTTCAAGTTTCATGGGATCTCCGGCGACCGTTGAATGTGGCCTGCAGGATAGCGCATCCGGGCGGGATCGACCGAGCCCTGCTGCTGCCGGGTCAGTCGGGGTCGGCGAAGATCGCCGGGACCGGTGTGTCCACCAGGGCGGCGAACATGCGCAGCAGCTCCGCCTCGCTGGCCCGGATGTGATCGTCGGCCGAGATCGTCCGGGTGCAGGCCTCGAGCAGGGCGCGCTTGTCCCCCGGCTGCACGGCCTCGAGCACCGTCAGCGCCCGGGTGACGAGCTTCGGGCTGCACTCGCTCGGTTGCAACAGCTCCGTATCCGCCAGGCCGCCCGGCAGGCCCTCGACCCCGCGGGCATACGCCGTGGCGCGCTGTTGCCGGTCGCCACCGCCGGCGTGGGCGAGCAGCGACAGTACGATCGCCGCCTCCCCGCGATGGCGCTTCAGTTTGGCGGTGCCATAACGGGAGACCCGCTCGGTATCCAGTTCGCGCCGGAGCAGGGTCCGCGCCGCGTACTCGAACATCGATATGCGCCCGTTCACGCGGATCTGTGCATCCAGGCGCTTCAGGAAGGACGCGCGCGCCTCGGGCTCGAGCTTGCGCAGCGAGCGCAGCGCGAGTTCGAGTAGTGGCAGCCGTACCCGCGGATCGAGGCGGTCGGCGGTCTTGCCGGGCCAGTTGCATTCCAGCGCGAGGCGCAGGCGCCCGACCTGCTCACGCCGCGCCTCGGGCAGGACCCCGAGGTCGCGCTCGCGGGTGTCCGGCCCGTGCAGCAGCAGCGCGGACACCGCGTCCTCCGCGCCGTTCGGAGTGTGTACCGCCTGCAGGATCTCCTCGGGCAGGCGGCGCAACAGTTCGTGGGCGCGCTGGACCGAGCCGCCGTCGAGCGATCCGGCGATCCCCGCCAGCGTGGCCGCCGAGAGCCCGGCACTGACCGCGTCCGCACCAC
Source organism: Halofilum ochraceum (assembly GCF_001614315.2). NCBI lineage: Bacteria > Pseudomonadati > Pseudomonadota > Gammaproteobacteria > Chromatiales > Ectothiorhodospiraceae > Halofilum > Halofilum ochraceum. The sequence goes on along the minus strand of NZ_LVEG02000014.1, from coordinate 73,137 downwards.
CGAGGCCGGCCAGCACCGCACCCTCGCTGGCGCTCGTCGCGGCCGCCCGCTGCTCGTCCTTGCGCGCCGCTTCCTCCTCCGCCTCGGCCTCGCGCTGTTCCCTGCGCCGGATGCGCTCGCCGTCGCGGTACCAGTATTCGTACTTGGGGCCGAGGGCCGCCATGCGGTCCTTGATCGGCGGGTGCGTGGCCGTCAGTCCGGTGATGCCGCTGACGGTGCGCCCGAAGCCCATGTGGCTGACCTCTTCCGCGTGGTGATTGCGCAGGCGACTGCCGCCGCCGGACGCCTCGTGGATCTCCAGCAGGGCGTGGGCGAGCCCGTCGGGATTGCGCGTGAACTGTACCGCCGCGGCATCGGCGAGGAATTCCCGCTGGCGCGAGACGGCCGCCTTGATCACGCGTCCGCCAAGGACGCCGATCCAGCCGATCGCCGCCACGATCAGGCCGGCGACGAGGATGGCCAGGTAGGCCTGACCCCCGCGGCCACGGGTGCCAAGGAACATGCTGCGACTGTGGTGCCCGCGATGCCGGCCCATCGCCATCGCGCGCCACGGCTTGGTGCCGATCTGGCTGATCATCGTCATGCCGGCCAGCAGACCGATCATGCGGATATTGAGCCGCATATCGCCGTTCAGGATGTGGCTGAACTCGTGGGCGATCACGCCCTGCAGCGCATCCCGGTCGAGACGCTCGAGCAGCCCGCGCGTGACCGCGATCACGGCATTCGCGGGGCTGTCGCCGGCGGCGAAGGCGTTGATCGCGTCCTCGTTTTCGAGCACGTAGACATCGGGCACGGTGATGCCGGCGGCGATCGCCATCTCCTCGACGACATTGATCAGGCGCGACTCATCTTCGTCCTTCGTGTCCGGGTCGACGATGCGCCCACCCAGCAGGAGGGCCACGCGGCCGCCGCCGCCCTTATACAGTTGCGCAGAGCGCCAGGCACTGGTGGCGAGGATGCTCACGAGCAGGACGGCGGTGATGATCCAGGCGCGCGGCGTGGCCAGCCAGGCGAGGAAATCGAGCGAGGTTCGATCGAGGACACGCAGCGTACCCCAGACCACGGCGTCGACCGCGATGGCGACCAGCAGGATGGCCACCACGAACGCCAGTACCAGCACCGCCGTCGACCGGCGGGCCTGATTCTGGCGTTCGAAGAAGTCCACGGGCTCGCGTGCGGGCAGGTGCGTGCGCGCTGGACGTCAGCCGAAGGACACGCGCACCGGCTGGCGCACCTCTTCGGGGTTGTCCAGTTCGAGCTGTTCAGCCGCCTGGAAACCGGTGGGCCCCGCGATCAGGCTGTTGGGGAACTGCTCGCGGTAGGTGTTGTAGTACATCACCGCGTCGTTGAAGTGCTGGCGCGCGAACGAGACCTTGTTCTCGGTGGAGGTGAGTTCCTCCATCAGGTCGCGCATGGTGCCGTCGGCCTTCAGGTCCGGATAGCTCTCGTTCAGTGCGAACAGCTTGCCGAGCGCGGCCGACAGCCCACCCTCGGACTGCGAGAGCTGGCGCATCGCCTCGGCGTTTTCCGGTTGCTGCGCGGCCTTCTCCTCGGCCGCCTTCGCCTGATTGCGTGCCTCGATCACCTGCGTGAGCGTCTCGCGCTCGTGCGTGATATAGCTCTTGGCCGTCTCGACCAGGTTCGGGATCAGTTCATAACGCCGCTGCAGCTGGACATCGATCTGCGCGAAGCCGTTCTTGACCCGATTCCGGAACTCGACCATGCGGTTGTAGATCACGATCGCATAACCGATCGCCACGGCCAGCACCACGAGAAAAACGATCATACCGGTGGACATAATCCGCTCCCTGAAAACACGCCAACGGCGATCCGCTGAGTCTATTCACATGGATCGAGGAGGGCAAACCGGGCGTAAAGGCGGGAACCACGAATGAACACGAATGGACACGAATGGTCACCGGGGATTGGTGACGCTCCTGGGAGCTTCGCTGAAATGTTTTGGAATCTGAATTTCAGTCTGGAACCACGGATGAGCACAGATGGACACAGATAAAGTCAAACCCGTAACTCCGCCGTTTTCTGCGTTCATCTGTGTCTATCCGTGGTTCCCGAATTACCGATATCCGATATTTAGCTCCGTATCAGCGCAGCTCCCGAAATATCTGCAGACCCCAATCCCATTCGTGTCCATTCGTGTTCATTCGTGGTTCTAAAAAACGCTACAACACCTCGGAAGCATAATCCGCCAGCCGCGAGCGTTCGCCGCGGGTGAGGATGATGTGTCCGGCGTGTTCCCAGCCCTTGAAGCGGTCGACGACGTAGGTGAGGCCGCAGTTGGTCTCGCTGAGGTAGGGCGTGTCGATCTGGGCGATGTTGCCGAGGCAGACGATCTTCGTGCCTGGTCCGGCGCGCGTGATCAGGGTCTTCATCTGTTTCGGCGTCAGGTTCTGCGCCTCATCGATGATCAGATAGCGGTTGAGGAACGTGCGCCCGCGCATGAAATTGACGGAACGTACCTTGATGCGGCTGGAAAGCAGATCGTTCGTCGCCTGGCGCTCCCAGCTGCCGCCGTCGCCATCGCCCGTCTGCGTGAGGACCTCGAGATTGTCCATGAGCGCGCCCATCCACGGCGTCATCTTCTCTTCCTCGGTGCCCGGGAGGAAGCCGATGTCATCGCCGACCGGGACGGTCACGCGGGTCATGATGATCTCGTTGTAAGTACGGTCGTCCAGGGTCTGTTCCAGTCCGGCGGCCAGCGTCAGCAGCGTTTTGCCGGTGCCGGCCATGCCGACCAGCGTCACGAACTCGATCTCCGGGTCCATCAGCAGATTGAGCGCGAAGTTCTGCTCGCGGTTGAGCGCCTTGATGCCCCAGACCGACTGTTTCTCGCTGTAGAACCGGCGCGCGTGCTCGATGATCGCGCCGTCGCCTTCCGTGCGCCGGACCAGGGCCTCGAACTCGTCCTCGTCATCGAGGTACAGGCATTCGTTCGGTACCCAGTCGGTGCTCTCCGGGCCCGTCAGGCGATAGAACGTACGACCTTCTTCCTGCCACGACTCCATCTGCTTGCCGTGCGTTTCCCAGAAATCGGCCGGTAATGCATGGACGCCGCTGTACAGCAGGCTGGCGTCCTCGAGGACCTGGTCGTTGTAGTAATCCTCGGCGTGGATGCCTACGACATTGGCCTTGATGCGCAGGTTGATGTCCTTGGACACGAGCGTGACCCGGTACTCGGGGTGCTCGGACATCAGCGCCAGCGCGGTGCCGAGGATCGAATTGTCCGGCCGGCTGCCGGGCAGCGACTCGGGCAGGGCCGAGCTGTGGCTCTGCATCTCGAAGAACAATCGGCCGGCCGGTGTTTTTTCGAGGTCGTGGCCATTGCCGTTGGCCGCGAGGAATGGGACCTCGGCCAGCGGCAGGCCGTGCCGGATCGGTTCGTCGGGGTGATTGACCATCAGTTCATCGATGAACCGGCTCGACTGCCGGGCGTTGCGGGCGGTCTCCGACATGCCCTTCTTGCCGGCATCGAGCTCTTCGAGCACGACCATCGGCAGATAGACGTCGTGTTCCTTGAATCGAAACAGGGCCGACGGGTCGTGCATCAGCACGTTGGTATCGAGGATGAACAGGCGACGTTCTGCGTCCGTCATTGGAGGCCCTCGCAGCGATACGGTGGTTGGCGGTGAGCTCAGTGCGCCGCGGGCGCCTCTGTCGGGAGTCCGGGCCGCGGCGAGCGATGTGGCGCGGGCGGTAGGTTCATGCGTCCCCGGACAGGTTCCTTGCGGCGGCAAGCACCTCGTCGACGTGGCCCGGCACCTTCACACCGCGCCACTCCTGCTGCAGCACGCCATTGGCATCGATCAGGAACGTGCTGCGCTCGATACCGCGGACTTTGCGCCCATACATGTTTTTCTCGCGCAGCACGTCGAAGGCATTGCAGGCCACTTCGTTGGTGTCGGCCAGGAGATCGCAACCGAGTTCATGTTTGCTGCGGAAATTCTCGTGACTGCGGACGCTGTCGCGAGAGATGCCGATGACGACCGTATTCGCCTGCTCGAAGTCGCCGGCGCGGTCGCGGAATTCCTGGCTCTCGGTCGTGCATCCGGGGGTGTTGTCCTTCGGATAGAAATAGAGCACGACGTTGCGGCCACGGAAATCGGCCAGGCTCAGGGTCTGCCCGCCGGTCGCGGGCAGCTGGAAATCGGGGGCCGGTGTGCCCACTGCCGGTCGCGTCATGGTATCGAGCGGGTCCCGTGGAGTCGGATGGTCGGGATCGAGTGTACACGGGCGCCGCGATACTGAAAACGCGCCGGCGCGGCCCGCGCGGCAGACCGCCCGCGGCAGCGTGCCGGGACGGATGCCCGGTCCGCCGCAGCTTGTCAGTCGTGCCCGCTGGCAGTACCATTCCCGTTTTCGTGTCTGCAGGAAATCCCCTCATGTATCAAGGGAGTATGGTCGCGCTCGTCACCCCTATGCATGGGGATGGCTCGCTCGACGATGCCGCGCTCGCGCGTCTGGTCGAATTCCACATCGAAAACGGGACCGATGCGATCGTCTCGGTCGGCACGACCGGCGAATCGCCGACGCTGAGTCCCGGTGAGCATATCGATGTCATTCGTCGCACCGTCGAACTGGTCGCCGGGCGGATTCCCGTTCTGGCCGGGGCCGGCGGCAACGCGACCACCGAGGCGATCGAACTCGCGCGCGCCGCGGTCGATGTCGGCGCGGATGCCACGCTGCAGGTCACCCCGTATTACAACAAACCGACCCAGGAAGGCCTGTACCGGCACTTCGCGGCCGTCGCCGAGGCGGTCTCCTGCCCGCATATTCTCTACAACGTCCCGGGTCGCACCTCGGTGGATCTGCTCCCGGAAACGGTCGAGCGCCTGGCGGCGATCGAGAATATCGTCGGCATCAAGGAGGCGACCGGCGATCCGGCACGCGCCCGTGACATCATCGAACGCTGCGGCGACCGCATGGCGGTCTACAGTGGCGAGGATCCGACCGCGCTGGATCTGATTTTCGAGGGTGGGCGCGGCGATATCTCCGTGACCGCCAACGTGGCGCCGCGCCTGATGCACGACATGTGCATGCTGGGTATCCAGGGCGACCGGGAAGCCGCCCAGGCGATCGACGACCGGTTGCGCCCGCTGCACGCGGCGCTCTTCTGTCAGACCAGCCCGATCCCGGTGAAATGGGCGCTGGCCGAGATGGGGCTCATGGAGCCCGGCATTCGCCTGCCGCTGGTCCCGCTCGAGGAGCGCTACCACGAAACCGTCCGTGAGGCACTGCGAGCCATTGATGCGCTGTAACCGTCTGACCCGCCTGCCGGCCGGGTCGCTGCTGGTGGTCACCCTTCTGCTGGGTGGCTGCAGTCTCACCGCCGACGAGGGACCGACCGTCGATTACCGCGATGCCGAGAGTGCGAAATCGCTGGAGGTGCCGCCGGACCTGACCGGGCCCGACTCGCGTGCCGGGCTCTCGGTGGATGGTGGCGCGACCGGTGATTCCACGATGGCCTCCACCGGTACTTCGTCGACCGGTACGTCCGGTGTCGGCAGCGGTCTTGACGGTTCCGGCCAGGCGGGCGTCCTCCCTGAGTTCGACAACGTGCGCTTCGTGCGCGCCGGCGCAAGCTCCTGGCTGGAGGTCGATAATGCCGCCCCGGACGCGGTATGGCCGCGCGCCGAGCGCTTCATTCGTGCGCAGGGCCTCACGATCGAGCGTCGCGAGCCCACGCTCGGCGTGATCGAGACCGATTGGGCCGAGCGGCTCGACGGCCCCGAGTCCGGCGGCCTGACCGGATTCCTGAGCGACGCACTGGGCGGGTTGACCTCCGAGAACCTGCGGGACCGCTACAACCTGCGGCTGGAACGCATGGATGACGGCGGCACCCGGATTTTCGTGACCCATCACCTCGCCCAGGAGATCGATGCCGAGGCCGATACCCGCCGCGAGGCGGATTTCGAATGGGTTCGCCGCCGTGGGGATCCGAGCGTCGAGGCCGAGATGGCCCGGCGCCTGCTGGTCTACCTCGGGGTCTCCGAGGAGCGCTCCGAGACGATCGTCGCCGACGCCGGCGAGCCGCTGGAAGGTGCCGTGCGCTATCAGCAGGACGACGGTGTCGCATGGGTCGTCGTGGATGACCCCGATCCGCGGCGGGTCTTCGTCCGGGTCGGCGATGCGCTGGCGCGGATCGGTGCGGATATACGCTCCAGCGAGCGCGAGCAGCGTGTCTACGTGTTCGACTGGCAGCCGCCGGAAGGGGCCGTCGACAGTGGCGGCCTGTTCGGCTTCTTCGGCGATGACGAGCCGGAAACGCGCCGTCTGCAGCTGCAGCTTGCCCGGGAAGCCGGGCGGACCGAAATCCGGGCTGCGGACGAGGGTGGCGAGCCCCGCAGTGGTGATGTCCATCGGGCACTGCTGCGCGAGGTCGCGGTGGCCATGGGCGCTGACGAGGCGCTGGTGCGCGGTGACGGTGACGGTGACGGCGGCGACACGGGCCGTTCCGGTGGCGGGGGCTACCAGGAACCGGAGCGGCCCCCAATGTGATCCGGCGAATGTGCGGTCGCGTATCCCGCCTGATCCCGTGATGACGCGGTCAGGGGACGGCGCCCGCAGCCGGCTGGCGCCGCTCGCGAATGAACACATAGAGCCCGGCGGCAACGATCAGCGCGGTACCCGCCCAGGTCATCGCGTCCGGAAACTCCCCGAAAAACAGCAGGCCGAGCAGCGTCGCGCTGATGATCTCCAGGTACTGGAAGGGTGCGAGGATGCCGGCCTCCGCGAAGCGGAAGGCGAACGCGATCGTTACGTGCGTGGTGGCGGAGAACGCACCGAGGCCCACCAGCAGCGCCCACTCGTGTGGTGCGGGCAGCACCGGGTCGATGGGCCCGATGCCCGTGCCGTCACCGAACCCGATGATCGCCGTGAGTCCGAGCGTGGCCGCCAGCCCGGCCCATAGCTGCATGGCCAGCGGGTGCTCTCCGTCGCCCGAATGGCGTGTCAGCGCCAGATAGCCGGCGAAACAGACCGCCGCCCCGAGTGGCAGGACCGCCGCCCAGCCGAACATCGCCCAGTTCGGGCGGATCACGATGAGTGCCCCGACCAGCCCCACCGCGACGGCCGCCAGTCGCCGCGCGCCGATCCGTTCCCCGAGAAACGCCGCCGACAGCAGGGTCAGGATCAGCGGCTCCACGAAGAAGATCGCGATCGCGTTCGCCAGTGGCAGGTACTGGAACGCCCATATGATCAGAAGCAGGGCGCCCGCGAGCAAGAACCCGCGTGCCCCGTGCAGAAGCGGGCGCCCGGTGCGGATCGTGCGGCCGGACAGCCAGAGCACCGGCAGGATCGTCAGCGTCTGGAACAGGAATCGACCCCAGGCGATCTGAGCGGGCGCCAGCGTCGCCGTCAGGGTCTTGGCGATCGCATCCAGTCCCGGCACCAGCAGCATGGCCACGGCCATCAAGGCCATGCCGGTCTCCGCGCTGCTGCGCGCACCGGCCGCGTCGGCACTGTTGCTGGAGATCACGGTGGGTTCCTTCTGGTCGGACGGAACCCGGCATCGTACGGGGGGCACGCGCATGCGCCAATCCCCGGGGAGTCATCCCGAGAGAGCAGGAGTGCGCCAATGCGGGTGGTGACGGGTGCAGGTCGGACTTCCAGTCCTTCCTGAGCACGTACCGGCGCTGCGCCATTGCAGGTGAGTCTCCCCACGAACAATACGCACGGGCGCGCCACGGTGGTCGGTCGATTGTGATGGACGCAAAAAAAAGCCCCGGCGGGTAGCCGGGGCTTTCGATTGCGTGCCTCTTGTCGTCAGAGGCTTACAGGTCGAGTGCGTCGCCGATGATCGCCGCGGGATCACCCGTGCCGTCGGCCTTCTTGATGCCGCCGGTCTGGTAGATGCCGCTGCGGCCGAACCAGCGTTCCAGCATCTCCGGATTCTGGCGGATGACCTTCTTGCCGGCCTCCAGGGGCGTCATGTCGTCGTTGTTGACGTAGCCCATCGCCAGGCTCTGCTCCTCGACGGTCCAGTCGTAATTGTCGAGGAACTGACCGACGTTCGGGCAGGCCCAGGCGAAGCCGGTCGGCGTGACCGTATTCACGATGACCTCGCCCTTGTTCGGCCCCCAGTAGTCTTCGCCACCGGCGAGGTATTCCAGGTCATGGTTGATGTTCATCGGGTGCGGCGCCCAGGCGAGGAACGCGATCCATTCCTCATTGCGTTCGCGCTTGCTGACCTCGGACAGCATGCCCGGCTCACTGGATGCGATCAGTTCCCAGTCACCCAGCCCGGCATAGTCGTCAGCGATCATATTCTTGATCGTATCGTTGCCGCCGCTGCCCGGTTCGATCCCGTAGATCTCGCCACCGAACTTCTCTTTGTTCTTGTCGAGGTCTTCGATGCTCGTGATCCCGGCGTCGTAGACGTAGTCGGGTACGGCCACGGTGTAACGGCCACCGACGAGGTTGGGTGATACCACATCGAGGGAGCCTTCGATGCCGAACTCGCGGTATTGCTGGCGCTGGGACGGCATCCACTGTGCGAGCAGGACGTCGATCTCCCGGTCCGACATCGTCTGGTAGACGATGGGCAGCGATCCCTTCGTCGTCTCGGTCTCATAGCCGATCTGCTCGAGCATCCAGGTGGCCGTATCGGTCTTGATCGATACGCCGGTCCAGTTCGGCTGGCCGAAGTGCACGCTGCCGCAGTCGAAATCATGATCCGCTTCGGCAGCGCTGGCCGCGGACCCGAAGGAGAGGGTCGCGGCGGCGAGCGTTGCGAGCACGTGGTGTTTCATATGGTGCACCTCCATCGGTGTTTCGCGTTATCGGTCGTTGTGCGCGGCCACGTCGCAGGGGCTTCCCGCGCGTCTTTGCAGGCCGCGAAGGGGATCAGCTTGGCGACCGGGGTGTAGAGTGTCAATAGTCAATGGTTGATTGTTGACAATTTTCGTCGGCGACCGGTATTGTTCGACACATCAAAACAGGACGTATGCCCTGTTTTTCACTCTATCGACGGGAGGTTCCATGGAGACGGTCAGTTTCCGCCAGATGAAAGACGGCACGAAGGCCGACTACGAACTGCTCGGGCGGCTCGAGCAGCAATTCATCGATGAGCTGCCGGATCGGATACTGGGCGCCCTGAAGGCGCTCGACGATACCCTCAGCGGATACCAGGTCACCCGCCTGGAGCACTCGCTGCAGACGGCCACCCGCGCCGAGGCCGATGGTGCCGACGAGGAAATGGTGCTGGGCGCGCTGCTGCACGATCTCGGCGACGACTTGGCGCCGGAGAACCACTCGCGTTATGCCGCGTCGATCATTCAGCCCTACGTGCGCCCCGAGGTGACCTGGGTGGTCGAGCACCACGGTCTGTTCCAGAAGGTCTATTTCGCGCACCATTTCGGTGAGGATCCGAACCAGCGCGATATCTACCGGGATCACCCGTATTACGACTCCTGCGTGCGCTTCTGCGAGCGCTGGGACCAGGCGGCCTTCGATCCGGACTACCCGACCCAGCCGCTCGAGTACTTCGAGCCCCTCGTGCGCCGGATGTTCGCGCGCGAGGCCTTCGATCCCGCGGTGGTGAACCGGACCGAGGCGCTGGCGGCGTAACGGCGCAGGGAGGCATACGGGAATGGCGACCGGAGAAGTCGATTCGATCACGAAGCGCAGCCTGGAAGCCCAGGCGACCGATCTCGTGCGGCGCCGGATCGTGTCGGGCGATCTCGGACTCGGCGAGCGTCTGGTCGAGACTGCGCTGGCCGAGCGTTACGGCCTGTCACGCGGCACCATTCGGGCCGCACTGCGGCGCCTCGTCGACGAAGGGCTCGTGCGCCAGGTCCCGTATGCCGGTTACCGCGTGGTCGATTTCAGCGACCACGATCTGTGGGAACTCTACACGCTGCGCGGCGCACTCGAAGCGCTTGGTGCGCGACTGGCGGCCGGGCGGATTACCGCGGACGGTCGTGAGCAACTGCGCGCCGCTTTCGACGCGCTGGTAGCCGCTGCCTCCGCCGACGACCAGAGCGAGGCCAACCGCTGCGATCATGAACTGCACCTGCTGATCATCCGCCTTTCGGGCAATGAACGCCTGGTGCAGCACTATGCCCGCGTCGCCAACCAGGTGCGTGCCTATATCTCGCTCGCGAACCGCGCCGTCGATTCGCAGGAAATCTGCGAATCCCATCGCGCACTGGTCGAGAGCATCTGCGCCGGGGAGGGCGAGCGGGCAGGGCGCCTGGCCGAGGCCAATGTCACGTTCTTGTCAGCTCCGGCATCTTCCGGGGATGCCGGTGCGGAGGATACCGATGGTCAATGAAACCCGCGCCCGTGAAGACCTGGCAGCCGCCTTTCGCTGGGCAGCGCGGCTCGGGCTGCATGAAGCGGTCTCCAATCACTTCAGCGTGGCCCTGGGTGACGGGCCCGAGGCGCCGTTCCTGATTCAGCCCAGCGGTTGTCACTTCTCGCGTGTCCGCGCGAGTGAACTGCTCAAGATCGGCCCGGACGGGGAAGTGCTCGCGGGTGATGCCACGCCGGACCCCACGGCGCTGCACATCCACGGCTCGATCCATCGCCAGGTGCCGGCGGCGCGCTGTGTGCTCCATACCCACATGCCGTACGCGACCGCGCTGACCTGCCTGCAGGGCGTGGACCTGGAGCCGGTCAGCCAGAACGCACTGCGCTTCTACGAGCGCGTCGCGTGGGACGAGGACTTCGCCGGCATGGCGCTGGACGATGACGAGGGCACGCGTCTCGCCCGCGCGCTCGCCGACAAGCCGGTCCTGTTCATGGGCAATCACGGCGTCACGGTGGCCGGGCGCGACGTGGCCGAGGCCTTCGACCGGCTCTACTTCCTCGAAAAGGCGTGCGAGGCCCAGGTCCTCGCCATGTCGACCGGACGCGAGCTACGCCGCGTCGACCCGGCCACGGCCCGCCTGACCCGCGACCAGTGGGAGGCCTACCCGGACGGCCCCGAAAACCACTTTGCGGAAATCCGCGCGATCCTCGACGAAGAGAGCCCTGGCTATCGACAGTAGCGCGCGTTCGCCTTCGGCGAAAACGCGCCTACGCCACGGGGCGGCGCCCGTAACACCGTAGGCGCGTCTTCGGCCGGCGCCACCGCACCGGCCGAATGCGCGCAGCCGGCCCGAAACGCCAGATCCCACTGGCAGGACCGATCAAAGGTTCGGTTTCACGTTGAGCGGATTTTCGCGCTGTTACCTCAGGCCAACTCCCCGCACTCCCGCACGAACCAGTCCACGATCGGTGCGATCACGGCGCTGTCTTCATGGGGCGTCCCGAGGAGATAACCCTGACCGGTGCGCTCGACCACCGGTGACAAGGCGACCAGCGTGCCTTCTTCCAGCAGGGAACCGATCAGCCCGTGCCAGCCGAGCGCGACGCCCTTGCCCTCGATGGCCGCGTTCAGCAGCAGCGGATAGTTGTTGTAGTGAAAGCGCGCGGCCCGCGGTGGCGCGCTCAGTCCGGCGAGTTCGCACCAGCGCGGCCAATCGAGCCAGCGTGGGTCGCGATCGTCCATGTGCAACAGCGGCAGGCGCGCGATCGCCGCGCTGTCGAGTTCCCCCTCGATACCGTGCGTGGCGGCGAACGCGGGACTGCAGACCGGATAGACGGATTCGGCGATCAGGGGACGTTCGTTCAAGCCGCTCTCCGCGAAACGGCCGAAACGGACCGTCAGATCCGCGCCGGTCACTTCCTCGCCCCAGAGCTGGTCGACCGGCAGCACCTCGAATTCGGTGCCGGGAAACGCCGCCTCGAGCCGCGGCAGCCTCGGCAGCAGCCACAGATGCGCGAACCCGAAATGCACGGCGATGCTGAGTTCGCGGCTGCGCGCACTGGCGCGGGCCCGCAGACGCCGGGTCGCGCCCTGGATCCGGCGCAGCGCGCCGGCGATCTCTTCATGGTAGGAACGGCCATCGGCGGTCAGCCGGGGGCGGCGTTGCGTCCGATCGAACAGGGGCAGCCCGAGGGCGTCTTCCAGCTGCCGGATCCGCTGCGAGATCGCCGGCTGGGTAGTGCCGAGTTCGCGTGCCGCCGCCGTCATCGATTCCCGTCGCACGGTCGCGTCGAACGCGGTCAGGCATTTCAGCGGTGGATCATCCTCTTTCATAAGAAAACGTTATGGTTCGTATCATGATATGGCCAGTTTACCGGCAGTTGGAAAGAACCACATAATAAATCCGGTATAAATTGCGATGGAGAGACCTATGACGTCCGTGCGTTTCCACGTCGAGTCCGGGACACCGCGTGTGCTGGCGCGGACCCCGCAGGATGAATTCGAACTGCCGGCCCTGTGGCTGCGCGAGCGTTGCCAGGATCCGGACCACGTCGATCCCGATACGGCCCAGCGCGTGTTCGACCCGCATCGTCTGCCCGAGGACCTCGAACTCGTCGCGGCCAGCGAAGACGGCGACGGCCATCTCCGCCTCGCGTTCAGTGATGGCTATGAGGGTCGCTATGACCCGAACGGGCTGGCCGCGGACTTCGATCCGACGGACGGCCTCCCCGCGGCCGTGGCATGGGACGCGGAGCTGGCGCTGGACTCGGTCCGTGTCGACTGGACGGCGCTGGGGGATCCGGCGGCCCTGCAGGATGCCGTCGGTACCTTCCTGGCGTACGGCTTCATCGTGCTCTACAACGTCCCGACCGATTCGGAGCGGATCCTCGAGGTGGCACGGACCTTCGGGCACCCGCGCGAGACCAACTTCGGCCGCTACTTCGAAGTCTATTCGCGGCCGCGCTCGAACGATCTCGCCTATCGGCCGGTCGCCCTCGGCGCGCACACCGACAATCCCTACCGCGAACCGGTGCCGGGCATCCAGTTGCTGCATTGCCTGGTGAACGAGACCACGGGCGGCGAGTCCACGCTCGTGGACAGCCTTGCGGTCGCTTCCGCACTGCAGCGCGAAGACCCGGAAGGCCTCGAACTGCTCGCGAACACGCCGGTCAGGTTCCGTTTTATCGACGATCATGAAGAACTCGTCGAACGCCGCCCGATCGTGCAGCGCGATGCCACCGGCCGGATGACCGGCGTGCATTACAGCCCGCGGCTGGATTATCTGCCGGTGATGGACGCCGAGAGCACGCGTCGGTTCCAGCGCGCGCGGCGGCGCCTCGGTGAGCTGTTCTCGGATCCCGCGTTCGAACTGCGGTTCCCGCTCGCCGCGGGCGAGTTGATGATGTTCGACAACAGCCGCGTGCTGCACGGCCGGACATCCTATGACCCGTCCGAGGGGTTCCGTCACCTGCAGGGCTGTTACATCGACCTGGATGGCCCGCGCAGCCTGTACCGGACCCTCAACCGGGAACACCGCAGGGCGGCCTGAGGTCGCCCTCTGCGGCCGGACGGACCTGCGCGGATGTCCCGCACGGGGCGGCGGACTGGTTCGATGGATACGCGAGGCGGGTGGACGATCGGGCGGCGAGTGATGCGCCAAGGAGCCTCTGATCAAGTCGAGGCACCATGTTCAGTAACGGTGTAGGTCGGGCTTCAAGCCCGACAGATCAGGGGCTCACGAGTGTCGGGCTGCCGCGCCGATCCGCTCCCGGCGGATCGGTCAGTCCGAGAGATCAGGGGCTTACGAGTGTCGGGCTGTAAGCCCGATCTACAGAATTCCCGATGATCAGACGTTCCCTTAGAGGAAATGCTGCCGGACCGGCGATGATCGCCGGCCCGGCCGTCAGCGCGCGTCGGATCAGGCGGAGGCGGCGTCCTTGACCCGGTTGATGATCGCGTACGCCTGGTGGTTGTGGATGGCCTCGAAATTCTCGGCCTCCAGCTTGTAGGCGCGGATCCGGTCCTCGCGGTCGAGCGCACCGGCCATATCGCGGATCATGTCCTCGACGAACTTGGGGTTGTCGTAGGCACGCTCGGTCACGTACTTCTCGTCCGGGCGTTTGAGGATCGCGTAGAGCTGGCACGACGCGGCTTCCTCGACCAGGTCGATGATGTCCTGGATCCAGATCGGGCCGTCGACGCGCGCGTTCACGGTCACGTGGGCGCGCTGGTTGTGCGCACCGTAGTCCGAGATCTCCTTCGAGCACGGGCACAGGCTCGTGACCGGGATCTGGACACCGATGTAGAAGCTGCGATTGCCGTCGAGATCGCGCTCGCCGGTGAGGGTCACCTCATAATCGAGCAGGCTCTCGGTGCCGGTGACCGGCGCGGCCTTGCGGGCGAAGAACGGGAATGCGAGCACGATCCGGCCGGCCTCGGCCTCGAGGCGCGCGAGCATGGATTCGAGCAGGGCGCCGAAGGTGTCCGCGGAGATCGGCTCCTTGTGCTGGTGCAGGATCTCGATGAAGCGCGACATGTGCGTGCCCTTGTACTGCTCGGGCAGCTGCACGGTCATGGTCGCGTGCGCCACCGTCGGCAGGGCCTCGCCGGCGCGGTCGCGAACCGTGATCGGGTAGCGGATATCCTTGATCCCGACCTGATCGATCGCGATCCGGCGCGTATCGGCTGTGCCCTGGATGTCCGGAATGTCGTTGATGTTGGCCACCATCGTGGTATCAAGCCTCCCCTTCAGTGTATCGCACGCAGGCGCGGTCGTTTTCCCAAACGGTCACGGCCTGTACGGATACGGCCGGTCGGTCGATTCGCGCGCCGATTTCGTGGAAGCAGTGCGCGGCAATGTTCTCGGCTGTCGGATTGATCTCGGTGAACGGTTCCAGTTCGTTGAGGTAGCGGTGGTCCAGCCGATCCGTTACCTCGCGGGCGATCTTCCGGATCTCCCGGAAGTCCATGCCCATACCCGTTTCGTCCAACTCGTCGGCCCGGATTTCGATTTCGACTTTCCAGTTGTGCCCGTGCAGTCGGCTGCACGAACCCGGATAGCCGCGCAGGCTGTGCGCGGCGGCGAATTCGGTTACGACGCGGAGTTCGTAGGTGGCCATATGGGGTGGGTACCCGACCAAAGCGGTGGGATATTAGAGGACCGTGCTGCACTGCGCAACCCCGCATGGCCCGCCATGCCCCGGCGTGTCGCCGTCAGGCCTGTCGCTGTCGGTCTCCGGCCAGGGGGGCGGGCAGGGCCTCGATGCGGGCCTGCAGCGAGGCCGCGTCCAGGCCGGCGTCGCGCAATTGATCGCCGCGGGAACCGTGGCCGACGAACCGATCCGGGATACCGATGTTGTGCACATCGACCCGGACGCGATGGGCCGTCAGGCAGCTGTTGATGGCCTCGCCGGCGCCGCCCGGCACTGCCGCTTCCTCCAGCGTGACCAGCACATCGTGATGCTCCGCGGCCTCCAGCACGGCGGCCTCGTCCAGTGGCTTCACGAACCGCATATTGTACAGCGAGGCGTCCAGCGCCTCAGCGACCTCCGCGGCCGGCGCGACCATGCTGCCGAACGCCAGCAGGGCGATGCGCTGGCCGCTGCGGCGCTTCTCGGCGCGGCCAATCTCCAGCGCCTGCATGGTCTCCTCGATCGCGGCGCCGGGCCCGGGCCCCTTGGGATAGCGGACCGAGGCCGGGCCATCGAGCTGGAGCCCCGTGTACAGCATCTGGCGGCATTCGTTCTCGTCGGCCGGCGCCATGACCGTCATGCCCGGCAGGCAGCGCATGTAGGCGAAATCGAAACTGCCGAAATGGGTCGGTCCGTCCTCGCCGACGAAGCCGGCCCGATCGAGCGCGAACAGCACCGGCAGCCCCTGCACGGCGACGTCATGCACGAGCTGGTCATAACCACGCTGCAGGAACGTGGAATAGATCGCCACGACCGGCTTCTGGCCCTCGCAGGCGAGGCCCGCGGCCAGCGTTACCGCGTGCTGCTCGGCGATGCCGACATCGAAATAGCGCTGCGGGAACTGCTGCTCGAACTCGACCAGCCCGGAGCCCTCGCGCATCGCCGGCGTGATGCCGACCACCCGCTCATCGCGTGCGGCCATGTCGCACAGCCACTGGCCGAAGACCTCCGTATAGGCGGGCCCGGATGGCCCCGAAGACCCGGCCAGCTTCTTGCCGGTGGCCGGATCGAACGGCTTCACGCCGTGATAGGTGACCGGATTGTCCTCGGCGAGCTTATAGCCCTTGCCCTTCTCGGTGACGATGTGCAGCAGGCGCGGCCCCTCGAGGTCGCGCAGGTTGCCGAGCGTCTTCACCAGGTTCGGGAGGTCGTGGCCGTCGACCGGGCCGTAGTAGTTGAACCCGAATTCCTCGAACATGGTCCCGGGCACGACCATGCCCTTGAAGTGCTCCTCCGTGCGCCGCGCCAGTTCCCACATCGGCGGCATCGCGCGCAGCACTTTCTTGCCGCCCTCGCGCGCCTGCGAGTACAGCTTCCCCGACAGCAGCCGCGTCAGGTACTTGTTCAGCGCGCCGACGTTCGGCGAGATCGACATGTCGTTGTCGTTGAGGATGACCAGCAGGTTGGCGCCGACATCGCCGGCGTGGTTGAGGGCCTCGAAGGCCATCCCCGCGGTCATGGCCCCGTCGCCGATGATCGCGACCACGCGCCGGTCGTCGCCGCGCAGTTTGGCTGCGATCGCCATACCCGTCGCGGCGCTGATCGAGGTCGACGAGTGACCCACCCCGAAGGTGTCGTACTCGCTCTCCGCTCGACTGGTGAAGCCGCAGAGTCCGCCCCACATGCGCATCGTATCCATGCGCTCGCGGCGGCCGGTGAGGATCTTGTGCGGATAGGTCTGGTGGCCCACATCCCACACGAGGCGGTCTTCCGGCGTGCGGTACACGGCGTGCAGGGCGGTCGTGAGTTCGACCGCGCCCAGCCCGGCGGCGAGGTGGCCGCCCGTCGCCGCGACGGACTCGATGTGGAACGCGCGCACCTCGTCGTTGAGGCGCTGCAGCGTCTCGATGTCCATCTCGTGCAGATCCGCGGTCGAGCGCAGACCGTCGAGCAGCGGATAGCGGGAGGGCTCAGCCATGGGCATGCCCGGTGACCTGGGAGCCGACCATTATCGGAGGCGCTGCCGGGGGGTGCAAGGAGATTGCGCGCGATCGGCTTTATGCACGGGCATGCTCACCAAGAGCGCTCGACCACGAACCGCGCGAGGGCGCGCAGCGGCTCGAAGCGGTCGTCGTCCCCGTCGAGCGCCGCCAGCGCCTCATCGCGCATGGTGGCTGCGTGATCACGCGCGCCCTCCAGGCCAAGCAGGGCTGGATAGGTCGGCTTGTTGCGCTCGACATCGGCGCCCTGGGTCTTGCCCAGCGTAGCGGTATCCGCCGTCACGTCGAGGATGTCATCGACGATCTGGAAGGCGAGGCCGATCGCGGCGCCGTAGCGGGCCAGCCGGGCGCGCTCGTCATCGTCGGCGCCGGCCGCGATGGCGCCCAGCAGGACGCTGGCCTGGATCAGTGCCCCGGTCTTGTAGCGGTGCATCCGCTCCAGTTCCGCGAGTTCCGGTCTGTGGCCGCAGGCGAACAGATCGAAGGCCTGGCCGCCGGCCATGCCCTCGGCGCCGGCGGCCGCGGCCAGGGTGGCCGCCATGCGCGCGCGCACGGCCTCAGGGATCGCACTGGCGTAGGCCGTCTCCGTGATCAGCCCGAATGCATGCGCCTGCAGCGCATCGCCGGCCAGTATGGCCGTGGCCTCGTCGAACTGGCGGTGGCAGGTGGGTGAGCCGCGGCGCAGATCGTCGTCGTCCATCGCCGGCAGGTCGTCGTGGACCAGCGAATAGGCGTGGATCAGCTCGACGGCGCAGGCGGGCGGATCGAGTGCCTCGGGTGCGGCGCCGAGGGCGTCACCGGTGGCGTACACCAGTGCCGGGCGCAGGCGTTTGCCGCTGCCGAGCACGGCATAGCGCATGGCGCGGTGCAGTCGCTCCGGCGCCTGTTCGGCCGCGGGCAGCCAGCCTTCCAGCGCCGCGTTGACGCGCTCGCGTCCACGCTCCAGCGTCTTTCCGGCGTCGCTCACGATTCGTCGCGATCCGGCTCGAAGTCTTCCAGGCTGCCGTCACCGCGCTCGCCGGCGTCCTCCGCGTCCCGGTCGAGCAGGATCTGCACCTTCTGCTCCGCGGACTGCAGCGACGCCCGGCATTCCCGGGCCAGACCGACACCGCGTTCGAAGTGCGCGAGCGACTCGTCCAGCGAGAGATCGCCCTGTTCCAGCGTCTCGACCAGGTTCTCGAGCTCGCCGAGCGCCTCGTCGAAACGGGCCGGGGAGGGCTCGCCCTCACCGGATGCGGGTTCCGGCGCAGCCTCGTTGTCAGTGGTTTTCTGTTTGCTCATGAAGCCATCCTGCAGGGTCGGGGTACGGTAGCCGAGGGGGTGAGGGCGGTCAATCAGCCACTCTCGCCCTGTTACCGCCCGGTTTTCTGTCATTACGCCTTCTCTCAGCGCGCTCCGCGGCTCTGCGTGAAAAAGCCTTCTGGGGCAAGGCCACAGTCGTCCGACTGGGCGCCGGCATCACAACAGATCGAGCACCTCCGCCAGCCGTCCGACCGGTTCGACGGTCATCCCCTCGATCGCACGGCGTGGCGCATTCGCGCGCGGCACGATGGCCCGCGTGAACCCATGCTTCGCGGCCTCGTTGAGGCGCTCCTCGCCATTCGGCACGGGCCGGATCTCGCCGGCGAGACCGACCTCGCCGAACACGACCAGGTCGGTGGGCAGGGGGCGGTCGCGGAACGAGGAGATGCAGGCCCCGAGCACCGCCAGATCGGCCGCCGTCTCCGCGATCCGCACGCCGCCGACCGCGTTCACATAGACATCCTGATCCTGCATGGCCACGCCGGCATGGCGGTGCAGGACCGCCAGCAGCATCGACAGCCGGTTCTGCTCGAGGCCCAGCGCGACCCGGCGCGGATTCGACAGGGCGCTGTCGTCGACCAGCGCCTGGATCTCGACCAGCAACGGCCGCGTGCCCTCGCGCGTCACCAGGATGATACTGCCGGCGACCGGTTCCTCGTGCCGCGAAAGGAAAATCGCCGAGGGGTTCGCCACCGGCTTGAGGCCGCGGTCGCCCATGGCGAACACGCCCAGCTCGTTGACCGCGCCGAAGCGGTTCTTGATCGCGCGCACCATGCGCCAGCGGCTGCTGCCGTCGCCCTCGAAGTACACGACCGTGTCGACCATGTGCTCCAGCACGCGCGGACCGGCGAGGGTGCCTTCCTTGGTGACATGGCCGACCAGGAACAGCGCGACGTCGTGGTCCTTGGCATAGCGCACGAGGCGCGAGGCGCTCTCGCGTACCTGGGCGACGCCGCCCGGCGCCGACTGGACCTCCTCGCTCATCATGGTCTGGATGGAATCGATCACCAGCACGCCGGGGCTCTCCGCCGCCGCCGCGTCCAGGATCCGTTCCACGCCCGTCTCGGCCAGCAGCCGCACGTCCTGGCCCTCGACGCCCAGCCGCCTTGCGCGCAGCGTGACCTGGGAGAGCGACTCCTCGCCGGTGACGTAGAGCACGCGGTGGTCCGCCGCCAGCGAGGCCAGCGTCTGCAGCAGCAGCGTGGACTTGCCGATGCCGGGATCGCCGCCCAGCAGGATCACCGAGCCCGGCACCAGCCCGCCACCCAGTACGCGATCGAGCTCGGCCAGGCCGGTCGGGTGGCGCGGGTCCTCCGCGGTGGAGACCTCCTGCAGCTGCCAGGTCCGCGGTGCGGCGCTGGGCGAGCGCCGGCCCCCGCGGCCCGTGCCCGAGGCCGCGCCGGTCGGGACCTCGACGAGCGTGTTCCACGCGCCGCAGTCGGCGCACTGGCCCGCCCACTTGGGCGCCTCCGCGCCGCAGGATTCGCAGCGGAACAGGCTTTTCGGCTGGCGCGCCATCAGGCCTCCCCGTCGTCGGCTTCGGCGTCCTGCGCGCGCATCGGCATCGGGATCTCGGCCACCCCGCGCGCCAGCCGCGCGCTGCGCTCGATGCGGGGCCAGATACGGGCGGAACGAACCGCGTTGTCACGCGTCTGGATGATCTCCACCGGATGGTCCGCGACCAGGAAGGTCGTGCCCGGTTCCGGGATCATCTCCATGTATTCGAGGATCAGCCCGTTGAGCGTCTTCGGTCCGTCGGTCGGCGCCCGCCAGCCGAGCAGCCGGCCGAGATCGCGCAGGTTGGTGCCGCCCGTGCAGATGTAACTGCCGTCCGCCTGCGGGTGGATATCGCGGCTGGATGGAATCCGGTCCGTGGTGAACTCGCCCACGATCTCCTCGAGGATGTCCTCGAGCGTGATCAGCCCCAGGATGTCGCCGTATTCGTCCACCACCAGGCCGATGCGGCGCCGATGGCGCTGGAAATTCACCAGCTGGCGCGTGAGCGCGGTCCCCTCGGGCACGAAATACGGCTCGCGCAGCAGGGCGCGGAACCCGTCGAAATCCATCTCGTGCAGATCGCGCCCGATCAGATCGCGCAGGAATACGAATCCGACCACCTGGTCGATGCTCTCGTGGTAGACCGGCAGTCGGCTGTTCGACGCGTTTTCCATCTGGTCGGCCACGTCATCCCAGTCCTCGTCGAGGTCGACGCCCTGGATCTCGCTGCGCGGCACCATGATGTCGTTCACCGAGACCTTCGCCAGGTCGAGGATATTGACCAGCATCTCCTGGTGGTTCTTCGGGATCATGTGGCCGGTCTCGTTGACGACCGTGCGCAGTTCTTCCGCGCTGAGGCGGTCGCCATCGGCGTCGTTTCGGCGCATGCCCAGCAACCAGAGGACACCGTTGGCGAGCAGATTCACCATCCACACGATCGGGTACAGCAGCCGCAGCATGGGCGTGTAGACGAAGGCCGCGGGGATGGCGACGCGCTCCGGGTGCAGGGCCGCGAACGTCTTCGGCGCCGTCTCGCCGAAGATCAGGACGATCACCGTCAGACCGATCGCCGTGATGCCCAGCACGCCTTCGCCTTCGCCCCAGAGCCGGATCGCGACGATCGTCGCCAGCATCGACGCCAGCACGTTCACGAAATTGTTGCCCAGCAGGATCAGGCCGATCAGGCGGTCCGTGCGGTCGAGCAGCCGCAGCGCCAGCCGCGACCCGCGATGGCCCTCCCGCGCACGGTGACGGAGCCGGTAGCGGTTGACCGTCATCAGCGCCGTCTCGGAGCCGGAGAAACAGCCCGAAAGCACGAGCAGGATCGCCAGGGCGCCGATCTGCATGTAGAGCGGTAAATCGTTCACGGCATCAGGTGTCGGTTCAGGTGGTGGGGTATCCCGGCGCGCTTCAGGCGCGGCCGAGGATCAGTTCGAGCACGAGCTTGCTGCCGAAATAGCCGAGCACCAGCAGCGCGAAACCGCCCAGCGTGAACTTGACCGCGGTGGGTCCGCGCCAGCCCGCGAAATGATGGCCCGCCAGCAGGGCGCCGAACACGGCCCAGGCAACCAGCGACAGCACGGTCTTGTGCACGAGATCCTGGGCGAACATGTCCTCCAGGAACACGAACCCGGAGCCGAGTGCCAGGGTCAGCAGCGCGAACCCGATCGCGGTCATCCGGAACAGCAGCGTCTCCATCACGTACAGCGGCGGGAGCACGTGCATCACGCGTGTCGGGCGGTGCTCGTGGAGCTGGCGGTGCTGGATCCCGAGCAGAACGGACTGCATCGCCGCCAGCGTCAGCACGGCATAGGCGCAGATCGACAGGAGTACGTGCACGTCGATGCCCGAAGGCCGCGGCGGGATCATCGGGCCCGGCTGTCCGTTCGACAATGCCAGTGCCGCCAGGACCGTGAGCCCCGCGAACGGCAGCAGCCCGAGTCCAAGGCTCGTCACCGGCTGGCCGATCGCCAGCATCAGCAGCAGCAGAACGGCGACCCAGCCCACCAGCGAAAGGGCATTGAAGAATCCCAGGTCGAGCCCGTCCGCCCCCGGCACCGTGGATTGCAGAAGGAATGCATGCAGCACCAGCGCCGCGGCCGTGAGGCCGAGGATCAGCGGGCGCCGCGGCGTGCCACCGCGCAGATCGCGCACGAGCAGCAGCGTCGCGCTGGCATAGATGGCGGCCGCGAGCAGACCGATCAGGGTGTGCATCATTGCGAGCGTTCGTTCCGGGCCTCGCCGGCGGCGGCGAGGCGAACGATGATGACACAGCCCCGCCGGGCCATGAAGTAGCGTTCCCTTGCGGCCGCTCCCTGTAGGTGTCGGCCTACACGTCAGGTCGTTCGCCGCCGACCGCGGAAGCGGCCGAGCGCCAATTGTTATGACACCGCGGCGGCGCGAACAATGGACCGGCGCGCGATCGGATCATCCGATGCACGCGAATCCGACAACAACAGGGAGGATCCGACATGATCCGGAAGATCGTACTGGCCATGGTGCTGGCGCTCGCCGCCGGCGCCGCCGTCGCCCAGGAGAAGGTCGACATCAACGCCGCCAACGCCGAACGCCTCGCCACCGCACTCGACGGCGTCGGCGAAGTTCGCGCACAGGCGATCGTCGAGTACCGCGAGAGCAACGGGGACTTCCCGAGCGTCGCCGCGCTGACCAGCGTCAGCGGCATCGGCCCGGCCACGCTCGAGAGCAACCGCGACCGCCTGACCGTCGGCGCGGCCGAGTAGAGGACTAGACGGGCGGGGCGAGAGCGCCCCGCCCACCGGCTTGCCGTAACACCAACTTCGGTCCGACACGCGCACGCCACCGATCTCTCGGGCCAAAGCCCGCTCCGCAGAATTCCAGATCCAGCGCTGTTCCCACGGACAGCGACCCGACAAGTCCGGGTCGGGCCTTTCATGGTGCTCAACTCGCAGTATTGCCCTTTCCCGCGGGCTCCGGAAGCCGCCTGAAAATACGTCCCCGTATGAACTCACGGTCCCGGAGGCGGGCGGACGGTCCTATACTGTCCCCCGGAGTTCCGAATGGTGGCAGAACGAGTCCCGAACACTTTCCCCGGACGAACACGGGTGCCGAAACGTGGGCCGCGTGCGGCCGATCTATTGCTCGTGAGGGTGCTGCTGCTCGCGTGTATCGCGTGCTTCACGGTGATCGCGCGCGGCGCGGAGGAAGCGGGCCCACCGATCCGCCAGGGGATCACGGCCGCCTGCGACGCGCCGGCCGCCGGCTTGACGCAGATGGCCGAGAGGATCCCCGGCGGCACCGGCATCGCCGAGGCGCCACTGGAGATGCGCGATACCGTGGTAGGCCGGGAGTGGCGGATCGCGCTGCCGGGTAACGCCGAGCTCAGGATCGAGCGCTTTGCGCCCGGGGAGCGACTGCGCCGGCTGGTCGTCGAGTATTGGGCGACCGATCCGGGCGGCGGCGTCCGGCCCCGGATTGCAGCGGTTGCCGACGCCGATTGCACGATCCGCCACGGGCGTCTTCTCGTCTACGAGCAGGAACTGCCCCAGGCTGTCGCCATCGAATACCTGGACGGCGAACTCGATCCGACCGGCGAGCGCGAACCACTGGATCCCCCCGTGCCCGCAGGCACCGACCCGGGCGGCGTGGCCGTGGCGCTGGTGGACTCGGGGGTCAACTACCTCCTGCCGCGGATCGGCCGGCGGCTCGCGCGCGACGACGCCGGCGCCATTCTCGGTTACGACTACTGGGCCATGGACGAGCGGCCCTTCGACGCCAATCCCGCGCGCTCACCATTCTTTCCGCAGCGGCACGGTACCCGAACGGCGAGCCTGTTGCTGCGCGAGGCGCCGCAGGCGCGGCTGGTGCCGTACCGTTACCCGCGACCCGACATGGACCGCATGGAGGATCTTGTCGACGATGCCGCGGCCCAGGGCATCGGCATCGTGAATATCTCGCTGGGCAGCGGCGATCGCGGCGAGTGGGAGGCGTTCGAGGCGGCGGCAAAGGCCCACCCCGATACCCTGTTTGTGCTCTCCGCCGGGAACAACGGTCGCGACATCGATGCCGACCCCATCTACCCGGCGGTGCTGTCGCTCGATAACACCATCACTGTGACTTCCGCGGACCGCGACGGCGAGCCCGCGCGCGGCTCCAACTGGGGCAGGGAATCGGTGGATCTGTTGGTGCCCGCTGAGCGCGTGCGGGTGACGGACTTTGACGGCCAGGAGACGGTCGCTTCGGGATCGAGCTATGCGGCCGTGCGGATATCAGCCCTGGCGGCGCGGCTGTTGGCAGCGCATCCCGACTGGCACGCCGCACGTCTGAAGGAGGCGATCTTCGCCCGTGTCCTGCCGGCATTCTCCGACGAGCCCGGCGAGATGGCCGAAGGCTTCATCCCGCGCCCCGACAAGGCGGAGGAGCTGCCGCCCCTGGCGGGTGAAGGCGAGCCGAGCGGCGTCGCGAAATACACGTTCATTGGTGACCGGCTCCACGACGCAGCCGACGCCACACGCCCGAGTGACTTTGTCTTTGCGCCGACTTTCGCGTACTTCGCGGATACGGCATGGAGGCGCGCCGACCTGCGGCGCCATGCCCAACGGATGGCGCACATACTGGGACGCTGCGGCATCCGCGTGTCACGGGTCGAGGTCCACGTACTGGACGGGCCAACGGTATATCGCTATTTCCGCACCGGGATCGCGGAACGACTCGCGCGTCGACTGGAACTGCCGAGACCGACGGTTTACTTCGTGCGGGACACGCTGGAGATCCACGCCTACGATGCCGTAGCGTTCGGCAAGAGCAACAGCACCACGCGCCCCGCGTTGCGCGACACGGTCTGGTTCACCGAGGATACGCGCGACCCCGGCCTCGCACTCGCTCATGAGCTGGTGCATCTCCTCATGGACAGCGGCGAGCATGTCGAAACACCCGGTAATCTGATGCGCGCCGACACTGCACCCGCCAATACCAAACTGACCACGCAACAGTGCAGGGACATTGTCCAGCGGGGCACCGAGAACGGGCTGCTCACCCCCGCATCCCGGTAACCGGCGCCCAGGGCACCGCGGATCGAACCCCCATCGCAGGCCGGACGTCACCCCGACAGTCGCCGGTCGGACTTCACCCCGACAGCCGTAGGTCGGACTTCAGTCCGACACTCGCAGCCCACCGCCCGTCATATTCGACGCAAAGTCCTTCCGACGTGCCGACCCGGGAGGCTGTTTCGATCCGACCCGGCACAGACGCGTCGCAAGTGGTCACCACGCGACCCATGGTCTAGAGTTCCACAAGCAGGCCCTCGGAAGACCCGAGCACCGGCCCCGGCGCCGGTTGGCTCTGCTGGTGAGGTGACCATGAGTGACCGCATTGATCGTCGTCGTCGGCGTTTCATCGGATTCTGTGCGTCGTCCGCGGCCATGGCCGCAGCACTGCCCGAGGTGCTGGCCACCACCGGCGACTCGGGGCAGGTACAGCCGTACGGACGCGCCCTGCTTGTGCACCCTGACCGCAGCCCGCTCGACGCCGCCACCCTCGAGCCCGGCGTGAACTACATCTTCAACTATCCCTACGCGAGCACGCCGTGCTTCCTGCTGGATCTCGGCCGCCCGGTCACGCCCAACGTTGAGCTGCGCACGCGCGATGACGAAACCTATGTGTGGCAGGGCGGGGTCGGCCCGAACCATTCGATCGTCGCCTTCTCGGCGATCTGCTCGCACCGCATGACCCACCCGGATCCGGACGTGAGCTTCATCAGCTATCACCCGCCCGGACGCCACGCGCCCGAAGACCGCGGCGTCATCCACTGCTGCTCCGAGAACAGCATCTACGACCCCTTCAACGGCGCCCAGGTGCTGTCGGGCCCGGCCCCGGAACCGCTCGCGGCCATTGAACTCATCTACGATGACTCCGACCGCACCCTGACGGCCGTGGGCGCAACAGGCGGCACGATGTTCGATCGCTTCCTCGATCGTTTCGGCCACCGCCTGAGCATCAATTACGGCAGACGCTACAACCAGCGAGTGGCGGATCGCACGGAGGTTCTTCCGCTCGATGAATTCTCACGCACCCGCTTCGATTGCTGAGCGGGGAATGCCGCTTTGCCGTGCACTGGAATACCTTCGGGACACACCCCAAACCGATCCCTGGATCGAGCGGGTGGAGGCGCGGGATTGCCACCAGGAATCAGGGGGCGAACGACGCCAGTTCAAGGCGCAGTGCCTCGCGCACGAGCGCGGCGATGTTGCGGACCTCCATCCGTC
The DNA here is from genome assembly GCF_001614315.2 of Halofilum ochraceum. Taxonomy (NCBI): domain Bacteria; kingdom Pseudomonadati; phylum Pseudomonadota; class Gammaproteobacteria; order Chromatiales; family Ectothiorhodospiraceae; genus Halofilum; species Halofilum ochraceum. The sequence continues at coordinate 47,198 of NZ_LVEG02000014.1, read as the reverse complement.
GCATCAGGCTCGCGCGATGGCTCTCGACCGTTTTGACGTCGAGTCGTAGGCGGTGGGCGATCTCCGCCGTGCGCAGACCGTCGACGATGAGTTGCAGGATCTCGCGCTGCCGGGGCGTGAGCGCTACGGGCGACGCACCGCTGGGACCCGGCCGAACAGATTCCGCGTCGACCGGGTCGGGTTCCACGGGGGCGACGATGAAACGTTCCCCGCGGGCGACGCTCCGGATGGCGCCCAGGAACTGGCTTGCGTCCGCACCCTTCGCGACGAACCCGTGGGCGCCCGCCTCGAGGGCGTTGGATACGTACGTGGCGTTTACGTAAATCGAGAGCACCAGCGACCGAACGTCGGGATGGGTCTGGGCCAGGTCCCGGATCGTTTCGAATCCGTTGCCGCCGGGGATCACCGCGTCGATCGTCGCCACGTCCACAGGCGTGTCGCGCATCGCCTCGATCAGCCCCGGTCCGTCGGTGGTTTCCACGACGACCTTCATGTCTAAGCAGGAGTCCACGAGGCGTGCGAGCGCGCTGCGCACAAGGCCATGGTCGTCCACCAGGGCCACTCGAAGCGTCTGTTTGGCGTCGGGGTCGCTCATTGATGCAGGGGGAGGCGCTCGGGCGCCTGTCGATTCCCGGAGGGCCTTGTCGGGAACGCGGAGATCGCGGATCACGCGCAATCGAGTCTATGGCCGCTGCCCGATCCGCGCGCGGAATGGCGTCGTCGTGATAGCAACGACGCAACTATAGTGCGAATTATACAGCTCGATTGTGTGCAATCAATCGGGAGAGATCAATCCCCTCACACCGGCGGCCGTCGGCAATCGATGCCGGTTCAGGCCTTCGGGGCGCCGACTCGGACAGTCTCGCACGCTGGGCGTAAGACGGTGGCTGCTCACGATGTACTTACACAGAAATGCGCGAGAGGCGGCAGGAGTGGTGGTTACGTAAACTGCTGATTGAAATGGTGCCGGGAGTGGGACTCGAACCCACACGGTGTCTCCACCACCGAATTTTGAGTCCGGCGCGTCTACCGGTTCCGCCATCCCGGCACGGGATCCGGCGCGCCGCCGATGCGGGCGCCGAGGGAGCGCACAGTAATCCGAACGCGCGCGGCCCGCAAGCGGTGGATGGGGCGGCCGGTGGCCGGTGCGGCATGGGCGATCCCGCCGGGCGCCAGATCGGTCTCGCCGGGCCATCGGGGCGCTGCTACCATCGCGCGCCATGCGTGTCGCCGACTTCCATTATGAACTCCCCGAGGAGCTGATCGCCCAGTACCCGCTGGAGCGGCGCAGCGCGAGCCGTATGCTCGTGCTGGATGGGGCGACCGGGGCGGTCGCGGATCGCATGTTCGCGGATCTGCCGGCGCAGCTGGCGGCCGGTGACCTGCTGGTGTTCAACGACACGCGGGTTATACCGGCGCGTCTGCTCGGCCATAAACGCGGCTCGGGCGGGCGCGTGGAGGTGCTGGTCGAGCGGGTGGATGACGACGGCCGCACGGCGCGGGCGCACGTCCGGGCGAGCCGGGCGCCGGGGTCAGGGACCGTGCTGGACCTGGCCGATGGGGCGCTCGCGGCGACCGTGACCGGTCGGGATGAGGATCTGTTCGTGCTCGACTTCGGCGCGGGCGAGCCATTGCTCGATCGGCTCGAACGGTTCGGTGAGGTGCCGCTGCCGCCGTATATCGAGCGTGCGCCGGAGGCGGCCGACGACGAGCGCTATCAGACGGTGTACGCGCGTGAGCGCGGTGCCGTCGCCGCGCCGACCGCGGGGCTGCATTTCGACGAGGATGTGCTGGCTGCGCTCGCCGAGCGCGGGGTCGAGACCGCGCAGGTGACGTTGCACGTGGGCGCCGGCACGTTCCGGCCCGTGCGCGCCGAGCGGGTGGAGGACCATCGCATGCACGCCGAGGTGCTGCGGGTATCCGAGGACACGGCCGCGGCGATCGCGGCGACGCGGGCGCGGGGCGGGCGTGTGGTCGCGGTGGGCACCACGGTGGTGCGCGCGCTCGAATCGGCGGTCGATGAGAACGGCACCGTGCAGCCGTTCAGCGGCGAGACCCGCCTGTACCTGGTGCCCGGATCGCGCTTCGCCGTGATCGACGGGCTCGTGACGAATTTCCACCTGCCGGGATCGACGCTGCTGATGCTGGTCTCCGCGTTCGGCGGCTACGAGTCGGTGATGGCGGCCTATCGGCATGCGGTCGATGCCGAGTACCGCTTCTTCAGTTACGGCGACGCCATGCTGATCTGGCCGACCCCGGAGGCCCGTAGCTGATGCGCTTCGAACTGCTCGGTAGCGATGGCGACGCCCGCCGTGGGCGCCTGTCCTTCGATCGCGGCACCGTCGAGACGCCGGCGTTCATGCCGGTCGGGACCTACGGCACGGTCAAGGGCATGACGCCGGAAGAGCTGCATGCAACCGGCGCCGAGATCATCCTCGGCAACACCTTCCACCTGATGCTGCGCCCGGGCACGGAGATCATCCAGGCGCACGGCGATCTGCATGACTTCATGCACTGGGACGGGCCGATCCTGACGGATTCGGGCGGCTTCCAGGTCTACAGCCTCGCCGACCTCCGGCGTATCGATGAGGCCGGCGTGCACTTCCGCTCGCCCATCAACGGCGACCGGATCTTCCTCGGCCCCGAGGAGTCGATGGCGGTGCAGCGGGCGCTGGGTTCGGATGTGGTGATGGCCTTCGACGAGTGCACGCCGTACCCGGCCGACGAGCCGACCGCCCGCAAGTCCATGGAACTGTCGATGCGCTGGGCCCAGCGTTGCCGGGACGCCTACGACGGCGGCGGCGCCCTGTTCGGCATCGTCCAGGGCGGCATGCATGCAGGTCTGCGGGCCGAGTCGGCGGCGTCGCTGCGGGCGATCGGGTTCGATGGCTACGCGATCGGCGGCCTCGCGGTGGGCGAGCCCGAGTCCGAGCGCAACGCCGTGCTCGATGCCTCGGTGCCGGAGCTGCCGGAAGCGGGGCCGCGTTATCTGATGGGGGTGGGCACGCCCGCGGATATCGTCGACGCCGTCTGCCGCGGGATCGACATGTTCGACTGCGTGATCCCCACGCGGCATGCGCGGACCGGTTTCCTGTATACGTCCGAGGGCGTCGTCAAACTGCGCAACGCGCGCTTCCGCACCGATACCGCGGCGCTTGACCCGGGGTGCGACTGTTACACCTGTCGTCATTACTCGCGCGCGTACCTGCATCATCTCGACCGCTGCCGCGAGATCCTGGGCGCGCGGCTGAACACGATCCACAACCTGCATTACTACCAGCGGCTGATGCGGACGCTGCGTGACGCGATCGTGCGCGGGGACCTGGAGGAGACTGCGCGGGCATTTGGCCGGGACGGCGCGACGGCCGCCCGATCTATGCCATAATCGCCGCTTTTCGCGGGCGCCGGCCCCGGCGAGGCCCGCCACTTGAGACGGAGGTAACACGATGGATTTCCTGGTGCAGAGCGCGCACGCACAGGCCGGTGGCGAGGCCGCGGGTAGCCCGCTGATGAGCCTGATGCTCCCGATCCTGCTGTTGGTGGTCTTCTACTTTCTGCTGATTCGTCCGCAGCAGAAGCGTGTGAAGGAACACAAGCAGATGGTCAGTGAGCTCAAGAAGGGCGACGAGGTCGTGACCAGCGGCGGCCTGGCGGGCGAGCTGACCGAGGTCGGCGACAGCTTCGTGCAGCTTCAGATCGCGGAAGGGATCGAGGTCCAGGTCCAGAAGCAGTCCGTGGCGAGCCTTCTGCCCAAGGGCACCCTCAAAAATTAAAGGCATACGGTCGCCGAAATGAATCGTTATCCCCTCTGGAAGTACCTGCTCGTCGTCGTCGTGCTCCTGCTCGGCGCCGTCTACGCGCTGCCGAACGTGTTCGGCCAGGATCCGGCCATCCAGGTGTCCGTGCGTGACGGTGAACTGCCGGGCGATGCCGCCGGGCGCGTGACGTCCATCCTCGACCGCAACGGCATTGAAGTGACCGAGGTCCGCCAGCGCGAGGAGACGCTGCTGGTACTGCTGGCGGAGGGAGATGCCCAGCGCCCGGCGCGTGCGGCGGCCAACGAGGCGCTCGGTGACCGATATGTCGTCGCGCTCAACCTCGTATCGGCCGCTCCGGCCTGGCTGCGCGCCCTCGGCGGCGATCCGGTCAATCTCGGTCTCGATCTGCGCGGCGGCGTCCACTTCCTCCTCGAGGTCGACATGAAGGCCGCGATCACCGGGGCGCTCGAGCAGAACATGAGCGATCTGCGGCGGTACATGCGCGAGAACGATATCCGCTATCGCGGGATCTCCGTCGAGGAAGAGGGGATCCGGATCCGCTTCCCGGATACCGCGGAGCGGGACCGCGCGGCCGATGCGCTGGCCGGTGAGTATCGCGATCTCGAGTTCGAGGAGGGCGAGTCCGAATCGGGCACGGTGCTGCTGGCCGATCTCTCGGAGGAGGCCCGCCAGACCGAACGCGAGAGCGCGCTCGAGCAGAACGTGACGACGCTGCGCAGCCGGGTGAACGAGCTCGGCATCGCCGAACCGGTCGTCACGCAGCAGGGCGATCGCCGGATCGTGGTCCAGTTGCCGGGCGTTCAGGATACGACCCGCGCGAAGGAGATCCTGGGCGCGACCGCGACCCTGGAGTTCCGTCTCGTGCACGGTTCGCCGGGCGACTGGCAGCAGGCGGCCTCCGGCGGCAACGTGCCCTATGACGCCAAGCTCTACGAGCGCCGCAATGGCCAGCCGATCCTGCTCAAGCGCGACGTGATCGTCACCGGCGACCAGATCAACAACGCCAGTTCCAGTTTCGACAACCAGTCCGGCAGCCCGGTCACGGTCGTCAATCTGAACAACGCCGGCGCGAACCGCATGCAGGAGGTCACCGCCGAGCACGTCGGTGACCAGATGGGCGTCGTGTTCATCGAGAATACCGTCACCACCGAGATGGTCGACGGCGAGGCGGTGAAGAAGCGCAAGCGCACCGAGGAAGTCATCAACGTCGCGACGATCCGCGATGTCCTCAGTCACCGCTTCCAGATCGAGGGCCTGTCGAGCACCGAGGCGCGCGATTTGGCCCTGCTGCTGCGGGCGGGCGCGCTGAGCGCGCCGATCGAGATCATCGAGGAACGGACCATCGGCCCGAGCCTCGGCCAGGACAATATCAATCAGGGCGTGACGTCGATCATCGTCGGCCTCGTGCTGGTGCTCGTCTTCATGGCGGTGTATTACCGCACGTTCGGCCTGGTCGCCGATCTGGCGCTGGTGACCAACCTGATGCTGATGACGGCGGCGCTGTCGGTACTGCCGGCCACGCTGACGCTGCCGGGTATCGCGGGCATCGTGTTGACGGTCGGCATGGCCGTGGATGCCAACGTGCTCATCTTCGAGCGCATCCGCGAGGAGCTGGCCAACGGCAACAGCATCCAGGCGAGTATCCACTCGGGCTACAACAAGGCGTTCGGCACGATCGCCGACGCCAACGTGACGACGCTGATCGCCGCGATCGTGCTGTTCGCGTTCGGCACCGGCCCGATCAAGGGCTTCGCCGTCACGCTGTCGATCGGCATCATCACGTCGATGTTCACGGCCATTCTTGGCACGCGTGCCGTGGTCAATCTTGTTTACGGCGGGCGCCGGCTCAGCCGGATCGCGATCTAGGAGCCGCTACCGATGCAGTGGTTCAAATTTGAACGGCAGTTCCAGTTCGTCGGCCACCGGCGGCGGGCCTTCATCCTCTCCGGCGCGCTGCTGCTGGCGGCGCTCCTGTCGCTCGCCGTGCAGGGGCTGAAGTTCGGGATCGATTTCACCGGCGGTTACCTGATCGAGGCCGGGTTCCCGGAAGAGGTGGAACTCCAGCCGATCCGCGACGCGCTGGAGGAGGCCGGATTCCAGGATGCCCAGGCACAGCATTTCGGTGCCCGGAACGATGTGCTGGTGCGCATTGCGCCGCAGGGCGAGACGAGCAGCGCCGAGCTCTCCGACCGGGTCCTGCGCGTGCTCGATACCACCTTCGACATGTCCGCCGATATGCGGCGCGTGGAATTCGTGGGGCCACAGGTGGGGGCCGAGCTGCGCGATCAGGGCGGGCTCGCCATGCTGATCGCGCTGCTGCTGATCCTCGCGTACGTCGCGTTCCGTTTCGAGAAGCGTTTCGCCGTCGGCGCGGTCGCGGCACTGATTCACGACGTGGTGATCGTCGTGGGCGTGTTCTCGATCCTGCAGATCGAATTCGATCTGCCGGTGCTGGGTGCATTGCTCGCGGTGATCGGCTACTCGCTCAACGACACCATCGTGGTGTTCGACCGTATCCGCGAGAATTTCCGGCGCCAGCGCCGCGGCACGGCGGAAGAGGTCACCAACGCCTCGATCAACCAGACCATCCCGCGGACGCTGATGACGTCGCTCACGACGCTGCTCGTGCTGCTGGCGCTGCTGTTCCTGGGTGGCGAGACCATCTACGGGTTCGCGTTCGCGCTCACCGTGGGCGTGGTAATCGGTACCTATTCGTCGATCTTCGTGGCGAGCACGCTGCTGCTGGCGACGGGGCTGTCGCGCGACGACATGATGCCGGTGGAGAAGGAAGGCGCCCAGGCCGACTCCCACCCGTAAGGCGGGTGGGTCAGTGTGGTGCCCTGGCGGTGGGATGCAGGGAAGCCCTGACGAAAACCGGGCAGCGAGTTGGGGAGTGATGTAGGTCGGGCTTATAGCCCGACAGTCGTAAGCCCCTGATCTGTCGGGCTATAAGCCCGACCTGCAGCGTTGCCCATCGTCAGAGGTTTCTTTGTTCCGGGGCGCGAGGCGGGTGTTACCTGCTTTCTGGCGCTTCCGCGCTGCAGGCGTCGATGACCTGTTTCATGGCGTGGAACACCTTCGGGTTGGCCCCGAGGACATTGCCGCTGGTCATGTAGTCGTCGCCGCCCCAGAGGTCGCCGACGATGCCGCCGGCCTCGCGCACGAGCAGGGCGCCGGCCGCGATGTCCCAGGGCTGGAGCCCCGCCTCCCAGAACCCGTCGATCCGGCCCGCGGCCAGCCATGCGAGGTCGAGTGCCGCCGAGCCGGGGCGCCGGATCCCGGCGCTCTGCTTCATGAACTCACGCAGGATGGCCATGTACGCGTCGCCGGGCTGGTCGTCGCGGTACGGGAAGCCGGTACCGAGCAGCGCGCCCTCCAGCCCCTTGCGGCTGCTGACGCGGATGCGGCGATCGTTGAGCGCGGCACCATCGCCGCGCGATGCGGTGAACAGGTCCTGGCGGATCGGGTCGTAGATGACGGCCTGCTCCAGCCGGCCGCGGTTGGCGAGCGCGATCGACACGGCGAAATGCGGGAAGCCGTGCAGGAAGTTCGTGGTACCGTCCAGCGGATCGATGATCCAGACGTAGTCGTTGCCTTGCTGGCCCTCCTGGCGCCCGGATTCCTCGGCCAGGATGCCGTGGTCGGGGTAGGAGCGCTGGAGGGTCTGGATGATGCGGGTCTCGGCCTCGCGATCGACCTCGGTGACATAATCATTGCGCTGTTTGGTCTCGACGGCGATCGAGTCGAGGCGCTCCATTCGCCGGGCGATCAGATCGCCGGCGGATCGTGCCGCGCGCACGGCGATGTTGAGCATCGGTTGCATTCAGGGTGACTCCGGACGGGGTCGGGGCAGCGCGGCCATACGCGCAACCCGGTCGGCGGGCGAGTGGGGCATGGCCCACCAGGGGCCCGCAGCGGGATGCGAATTCTAGCAGACGCCGGCCGGTCCGTGGCCGCCTGGCGCTCCAGGGCGGAACAGGAAACGATGAACGCACGCTTCGTACTGGTCGAGACCTCCCATCCCGGCAATATCGGTGCCGCCGCGCGCGCCCTGCGCGTCATGGACTGGCACGAACTCGTGCTCGTGCGCCCGCACGCGTTCCCGCACGCCGATGCCACCGCGATGGCGGCCGGCGCCGATGACGTCCTCGAAGGCGCCCGGGTCTGCGAAACCCTGGAAGAGGCGCTGGCCGGCACGGGCGTCGTGTTCGGTACCAGCGCCCGCCGGCGCCGGCTCGACTGGCCGGAGCACAATGCCCGCGGGGCGGCGGAGTTCGCGGCCGCCGGCGGCGAGCCCGTCGCATTCCTGTTCGGGCGCGAGCGCACCGGCCTCACCAACGAGGAACTCGATGCCTGCCATTACCTGCTCCATATCCCCACCGCCGCGGATTACGGCTCCCTGAATCTGGCCCAGGCGGTGCAGATCGTCGCCTACGAGCTGCGCATGGCGACGCTGGCGAACCCCGAGCCCGAGCCGCCGGCGGAACCGATGCCGGCGCACGAGGATCTGGCGCGCTTCTATGAGCACCTGGAGAGCTCGCTGACCGATATCGGCTTTCTGGACCCGGACAACCCGCGGCTGCTCATGCGGCGGTTGCGGCGTTTCTTCGCGCGCAGCCGGCCGACTGCGCTCGAGCTCAACATCCTGCGCGGCATTCTCAAGGCGGCGCAGTGGCCCGAACGCGACACCGCCGCCTGGCGGCGTGCGCGCGACTCACGCACGCGGCCGCGTGGTGGTACGATATCCGAGCGTGACGATCAGGAATAAGGCCGGCCATGTTCGACAATATCCGCGAAGACATCGACTGCGTGTTCGAGCGCGACCCCGCGTCGCGGAACCGCTTCGAGATACTGACCACCTACCCGGGTGTGCACGCCCTGCTGTTCCATCGCCTCAACCATCGCCTGTCGAACCTGGGCCTCAAGTGGCTGGCGCGCATGGGCTCCCATATCGCGCGGTTCCTGACCGGCATCGAGATCCATCCGGGCGCGCGGATCGGGCGGCGGTTCTTCATCGACCACGGTATGGGCGTGGTGATCGGGGAGACCACCGAGATCGGCGACGACTGCACGCTTTACCACGGCGTGACCCTGGGCGGGACCACCTGGAACAAGGGCAAGCGGCATCCGACCCTGGCCAACAACGTGGTCATCGGGGCCGGTGCGAAGATCCTGGGTCCGATCACGCTGGGCGACGGTGCGCGGGTCGGTTCCAACGCCGTCGTCACCAAGGATATCCCCGCGGGTTCGACCGTGGTCGGTATTCCCGGTCGCGTCGTCCGCAAGGAGGCCGCGGACGCGCGCGAGAAGACGCGCGAGGCAACCGCCCGCAAGATCGGCTTCGACGCCTACGGCCAGCGCGGCGAGATGCCCGATCCGGTCGCCAACGCCCTCAATCAGCTCCTCGACCACATCCATATCCAGGACCGGCGGACCGAGGCCCTGTGCAAGGCGCTGCAGGAAATGGGAACCCAGATGCCGGATGTGAAGATGCCGGATATCAGCCCCTGCGACATCAGCCTCGACGATACCGGCGAGGACGAGCGTCCGGCCGCCGGCGAGCGCACCTCGGCCGGCGAGCGCACCTCGGCCGATACCGGGGAAAGCTGAGCCCCGGCTAATACTTGACTGCTGTTGTCAGGTATGAAAAGTTCACACTCACGGAACACGACGGATCAGGCCCGATGAAGCTTACGACGCGCGGCCGCTATGCCGTCACTGCCATGCTCGACCTCGCGCTGCACGAGACCGGCGGTCCCGTGGCGCTGGGCGATATCTCCGCCCGGCAGGACATCTCCCTGTCGTACCTGGAGCAGATCTTCTCGCGCCTGCGGCGCGGCGGGCTCGTGCTGAGCACGCGCGGGCCGGGCGGCGGTTATCGCCTCAGTCGCGATGCAGCCGACATCTCGGTGGCGCAGGTCGTCGATGCGGTGGATGAAAACGTCGAATACACGCGCTGTGGCGGGCTCGAAAACTGTCAGAATCAGCAGCGCTGCCTGACGCATGACCTCTGGGCGAGCCTGAGCGAGCACGTGCGCTCGTTCCTGGATGAGGTGACGCTGGCCAGGCTGATGGAGCGGCCGGCGGTACGCGAGGTCGCCGCGCGCCAGGACGCCGCACCGATCCACTGGGCCGATTCACCGGTTGAACTCGAGAATCGCTGAGGTGTGACGTGGAAGCCGTGTACCTCGATTACGCCTCCACGACCCCGGTTGATGACCGGGTCGCGCGCCGGATGGCGGACTGCCTGACGCGCGACGGTGTGTTTGCCAACCCGGCGTCGCGGACGCACGCGCCGGGTCGGGCCGCCGCGAACGCGGTCGAGCAGGCGCGCGAGCAGGTGGCGACGGCGATCAACGGCGATCCGCGCGGACTGGTGTTCACCTCGGGCGCGACCGAGGCCGACAATCTGGCGCTCAAGGGTGTGGCCGGATTCCAGCGCGACCGCGGGCGGCATATCGTCACGGCCGCGAATGAGCACAAGGCGGTGCTGGACGTGTGCCGGGCGCTCGAGTTCGACGGCTTTGAGGTCACGCGGGTCCAGCCCCGGGGCGACGGCACCGTCACGCCGGAGTCGATCGAGGGCGCGCTGCGCCCGGACACGGTGCTGGTCTCGGTGATGCACGCGAACAACGAGACCGGCACGATCAACGACATCGGGGCGATCGCCCGGGTCGTGCGCGGGCACGGGGCGCGCTTCCACGTCGACGCGGCGCAGACCGGCGCGCGGCTCGAGCTGGACGTCGAGGCGCTCGATCTGGATCTGGTCTCCCTGTCGGCCCACAAGACGTACGGCCCCAAGGGAATCGGGGCGCTCTGGGTGCGGCGCCGGCCGCGCGTGCGGCTGCTGCCGCAGATGCATGGCGGGGGGCACGAGCACGGCCTGCGGGCCGGGACGCTGGCCACCCATCAGATCGTCGGGATGGGCGAGGCGTTCGCGCTCGCGCAGTCGGAACGCGACGCCGATCGGGCGCACGCCGAGGATCTGCGGGCGCGGCTGTTCGCGCAGCTCGACACCCTGGAGGGCGTGCGCGATAACGGTGCCGGCGCGCAGCGGCTCCCGTGGACGCGGAATATCGCGTTCACCGGGGTCGAGGGCGAGGCTCTGGCCGCGGCGCTGGCCGATCGGGTGGCGGTCGCGACCGGCTCGGCCTGCACCAGCGCCAGCACGGAGCCGTCCTACGTCCTGCGCGCGATGGGCCAGCCCGCGGATCAGGCGGCCGAGGCCGTGCGTCTGTCGTGGGGGCGCATGACCACGACGGAAGAGATGGAACACGCGGCGCGGACGCTGGTCGATACCGTCAGTCGTCTGCGCCACGGCGCCGCGGTCGCATGAATTTCAGCCCCCGAGAGGGCTTGTGCGGGCGCCCGCGACACGCCATATATTGTCTGTACGCTGTACCGGAGGATCACCAATGTCCATTACGCTGACCGAAGCAGCCGTTGATCGCGTCGAGCGGTTCATCGCCAAACGTGGGCGGGGTGTCGGCGTGCGCCTGGGCGTGCGCAAGACCGGGTGCTCCGGCTTCGCGTACGTGGTCGATTTCGCCGACGACGTCGCCGATGGGGACCACGTGTTCGAGCACGGGAAGGTGAAGGTCGTCGTCGCCCAGGATCACCTGCCTTATCTCGACGGCACCGAACTCGATTTCGCCCGCCAGGGCCTCAACGAGACGTTCGTGTTCAACAATCCCAATGTGCGCGACGAGTGCGGTTGCGGGGAGAGCTTCACGGTCTGAGCGATGTGAGGGCGGCGCTACGCCAGGGGCGATAGCGAAAGATCGCTCGCAGAACGGCTCCACGGTGGTGTTTTTTGCGCAGAGAGCGCCCCGCCCGTACAATCGCGCGGTTACCCCTTTGCCAAATCACCAACCCGCACAACAGGAGTCGTCCGAATGGCTGTTGAACGCACGCTCTCGATCGTCAAACCCGATGCCGTATCGAAAAACCTGATCGGCGAGATCTATAAACGCTTCGAGGGCGCCGGGCTGCAGATCGTCGCCGCCCGTATGCTCCACCTCACCCGGGAGCAGGCCGAGGGTTTCTACGCCGTTCATCGTGAGCGCCCGTTCTTCAATGCGCTGGTCGAATTCATGACCTCCGGCCCGGTCATGGTCCAGGTCCTGGAAGGCGAAGACGCGATCGCGAAAAACCGCGAAGTCATGGGCGCGACCAACCCGGAAGAGGCCGACCCGGGCACGATCCGCGCCGATTTCGCGACCACGATCGACGCCAACGCGGTCCACGGCTCGGATGCACCCGAGACGGCGCGCACGGAGATCGCGTTCTTCTTCTCCGAAGAGGATGTATGTCCACGCACCCTGTAACGTTCTTTTCCCCCGGGGAAAACGCGGACGAGGTCGAGCGCACCAATCTGCTCGACCTCGACCGCGAAGGCCTGCGCGCGTTTTTCGTCGAACTGGGCGAAAAACCGTTCCGGGCCGAACAGGTCATGAAGTGGGTCTACCACTACGGCGTGACCGATTTCGACGAGATGACCAATATCTCGCGGCCCCTGCGCGAGCGGCTCTCCGAGATCGCCGAGATCCGCGCGCCGCAGGTGCTCAATTGCCAGGATTCCGCGGACGGCACGCGCAAGTGGCTGTTCGCGATCGGCGGCGGCAACTCCATCGAGTGCGTGTTCATCCCGGACGAGGACCGCAACACGCTGTGCATATCCACCCAGGTGGGTTGTGCGCTCGACTGCTCCTTCTGCGCGACCGCCCGCGCCGGCTTCAACCGCAACCTCACCGTCTCGGAGATCGTCGGCCAGATCTGGATGGCGAACCGCAGCCTGCTGCGGGATCACCCCCAGGGTGAGCGCGGGGTCAGCAACGTCGTACTCATGGGGATGGGCGAGCCGCTGCTGAACATGAAAGCGGTCGTGCCGGCGCTGAAACTGATGATCGATGACATGGCCTTCGCGCTGAGCAAGCGTCACGTCACCGTCAGTACCTCCGGGGTGGTGCCCAAGATGGACCGCCTGCATGAGGCCGTCGACGTGAGTCTGGCGGTATCGCTGCATGCGCCGAACGATACGCTGCGTGACGAGCTGGTCCCGCTTAACAAAAGCCACCCGCTCGATGAACTGATGGCGGCATGCTGGCGCTGGCTCGCCGATGGCAACCGCAAGAAGCACATCATGTTCGAGTACGTGATGCTCGACGGGGTCAATGACCGCCCGGAGCATGCGCATGAACTCGTATCCCTGCTCGGCAACATGCCCGCCAAGGTCAATCTGATCCCGTTCAATCCGTTTGAGGGTTCGGGCTATCGGCGTTCGTCCGAGGAGGCGATCCAGCGGTTCGCGAAAATCCTGCGCGACCGGGGCGTGTTCGCGATCGCCCGGCGTACGCGCGGCGACGATATCGACGCGGCCTGCGGCCAGCTCGCCGGCGAGGTCGAGGATCGCAGCAAGCGCTGGCGGAAATTCGCGGAGCCCCGTTTCGGGGAGCGCGCTTGATGAGCGGTTCCAGGGTGTTGCGATCCATTGCCGTGCTGCTGCTGCTCGTGCTGGCCGCCGGCTGTGCCTCGAATCCCGAGCCGCGCTACAAGACGTCGCTCAAGGAAGCCTCCCGGGTGAACGCCCAGCTCGGGGCCAATTATCTGCAGGCCGGCCAACTGCAGCGCGCCGACGACAAACTGCGCAAGGCGCTGGATCAGGACAGCGAGAACGTCGATGCACACACCGCGTTCGCGCTGCTCAATATGCGGCTCGATAAACCGGATGAAGCGCGGGATCATTTCGAGACCGCGCTCAACCTCGATCCGGAGAGCCCGCAGATCCGTAACAACTACGGCACGTTCCTCTGTGGCGAGGGCGAGCACGACGAAGGGATCGAGCAGTTCCTGCAGGCGGCCGAGAACCGGCTCTACGATACGCCCGCCTACGCGTATTCCAACGCCGGGCGCTGCGCGCGCGCAGCGGGTCGTGATGGCGAGGCGCGCGAATACTTCCGCCAGGCACTGGAACTGAATCCGCGCTTGCCGAGCGCCCTGATCGAGTCCGCTGGGCTCGCCCTCGAGGCGGGTCAGCCGGCAAGGGCGGCCGAGTATTTCAGCCGCTACAGCGAAGTGGCCCAGCAGGGGCCGGAGACGCTCTGGCTTGGCGTGCGGATCGAACGGGCCCTCGGTGACCGCAAAGGGGCGGAGGAATATGGCCTTCAGCTCCTGCGGCGCTTCCGCGATTCCGAGCAGGCGCAACAGTTCCTCGATACCCGCTGATCATGACGACTCATACCGAAAAGGATATGTCCGAGCACCCGACCCTCGATGAACCGCGGCCCGGCCAGGAACTGCGCGAGGCGCGCGAACGGGCCGGGATCAGCCGGGACTCCATGGCGGAGCGCCTGCACCTCGCCCCCGCGCAGCTCGATGCGCTGGAGCGCGACGACTACGCGGAACTGCCGCCACCGGCGTTCGTGCGCGGTTATTTCCGTGCGTACGCGCGCGAACTCGGCCTCGACCATGAAGACTATATCGCCGCCTACAATCGCAGCGGCGTGTCCGCGCGCGACCCGGAGATCCGGAGCGGCGGGGTGACGGAAACGGCCTCCGGCGGTCGCGGGGGCATGATCGGTCTGCTGATGATTGCGCTGGTCGCGGCCGGTGGTATCGCCGCCTGGTGGTATCAGCAGCGCTCGGGCGACGCCACCGGTGACGGCGGTGCGCCCGCAAGCGTCGAGGAAGAACGCAGCGCTGCCGATGCGGAGCCCGAAACGGATCCGGATAGCGGTGACGCGGCCGGCGGCGGCACGGATACGGATGACGCCACGGCGGGCGCCGATACGGGCAGCGAGGGGGCGTCCCCGGAAGAAAACGATACCGATACGGCGTCGGGCGGCGGCACCGAGGGTGGCGATGCCGCCGCTACGGATTCGGATGCGGTGGAGGCCATGGCGGCCGCCGCGGAAGGCGCGGATGAGGACGCCGGAGACGATGGCGATGAGGCCGCTTCCGGCGACGGCGCCGACGCGGGCGACGCCACCGGTGAAGAAACGGAACAGGCTGTCCTGGCGTCCGCCGATCGTGAATCGCTGCAGAGCGGTGGCGAGGAAGCGGCCGCGGACGCTGGCCAAGAGGCTGGTGACGGGGCCGGCGACGGGGATGACGACACTGCGGGTACCGCCGAGGATGACGCGGACGCCCCCGTGGCCGGCGAAGGCGCCGCGGACGATGCCGAGGGCGACCGCACCGCAGCAGCCGCGGAACCGGGCGCGACTTCCCCCGCCGCGACCGACTCGCCGACGCGGGCGGCCACCGAGGCGGCGCGCAGCGGCCCAGACGAGGTTACGCTCGAGTTCTCGTCGCGTTCCTGGCTCGAGGTATACGACGACCGCAACCGCGAGCTCGTCTACACGCTCTATTTCGGCTCCGAGCCGATTACGCTCCAGGGCTATGCACCGTTCGAGATCTTCCTCGGCAATTCGCCGGCCGTGACGGTACGGTTCAACGGCGAGGTCATCGACAAGTCCGCATTCAACCGCGGCAATAACACGGCCCGTTTCGTCGTGGATGCAGCGGGCGTTCGCGCCCCCTGATTCGTCTGGCGGGCCGCGTCGCGCGCGGGCTTGGGTCGTCCTGCAGCGAGCGTGTATATTGCGCGCTTCCGCGCGCCGCCCCGACCGGTTGCTTCACTGAAACCGGTAATGTGTTCCTTGCCCACGTGGCGCCCGCGCGGCAGGCCCATGGGTAACTTTTTCAGTCCCGCACCATAATCCCGGGTTCGATCCGTGACGAAAGCAATCCGTACAGTCCGCGGCATGCACGATATCCTGCCGCCCGAGTCGGCCGCCTGGCAGTGGCTGGAGGGCCAGGTACGCGCGCTCATGGACGCCTACGGCTACGCGGAAATCCGCACGCCGATGCTCGAACGCACCGAGCTGTTCAAACGCTCCATCGGCGAGGTCACCGACATCGTCGAGAAGGAGATGTATACCTTCGAGGATCGCAATGGCGACAGCCTCTCGCTGCGCCCCGAGAACACCGCCAGTGTGGTGCGCGCCGGTATCGAGAACGGCCTGCTGCACAACGCCACCCGGCGGCTCTGGTATACGGGCCCGATGTTCCGTCACGAGCGTCCGCAGAAGGGGCGTTACCGCCAGTTCCACCAGGTTGGCGTCGAGACCTTCGGCATGGCGGGTCCGGATGTCGACCTCGAACTGCTTCTGCTGGGCGAGCGCCTCTGGGGCCGACTGGGCCTCGACGCCGCGGTCACGCTCGAGGTGAACTCACTGGGTACGCCCGAAAGCCGCAAGGCCTATCGCGAGGCGCTGATCGCGCACTTCGAGCCGCACGTCGATCGGCTCGACGAACACGAACGCCACCGCCTGCACGAGAATCCGCTGCGGCTGCTCGACAGCAAGAACGCGGACCTCGCCGAGGTGATCGCCACCGCACCCTCGCTGGTCGATTCGCTCGATGAGGAGAGCCGGCGCCAGTTCGATTGGATTCTGGCGGGGCTCGACGCCGCCGGCGTCGACTACCGCGTGAATCCGCGCCTCGTGCGCGGCCTCGACTATTACACCGGCGTCGTGTTCGAGTGGACGACCGACCGCCTGGGGTCGCAGGGCACGGTCTGCGCGGGCGGGCGTTACGACGGACTGGTGGAACAACTGGGTGGGCGCGGTACACCGGCGGCCGGGTTCGCGCTCGGCGTCGAACGCCTGCTGGCATTGATGGAGGCGGAAGGGCAGTGGCCCGAACCGCAACCACCGCACGCCTGTCTCGTAATGGCCGGTGAACGGGCCACCCTCGAGGGGCTGCTGGTCGCCGAACGCCTGCGCGAGGCGCTGCCATGGCTGCGTCTGGAGAGCCTGTGTGGCGGCGGCAGCCTGAAAAGCCAGTTCCGGCGGGCCGATCGAAGTGGCGCGGCGTTTGCATTGGTCATGGGTGATGACGAGGTCGCCGCTGGCACCGTGGCGATCAAGCCGCTGCGGGCCGAGGGTGAACAGGAATCGGTGCCGGTCACCGAAGTCGCCGGCCGTCTGGCCGCAGTCGTGGCCGAACAGGTCTGAATCGGGGGAGTCCATTGGTCGATTACGCCACTGAAGAAGAACAGGTCGAGGCCCTCAAGCGCTGGTGGAGGGAGAACGGGACATCCATCATCGCCGGCGCGGCGCTCGGTATTCTGGCGCTGGTGGGTTGGCGCGGCTGGACCTGGCACCAGGAAACGCAGGCACTGGAAGCATCCAGGCTGTATGACGAGGTCAGTGCGCGCATCGAGAATGGCGACCGCGAGGCGCTGGTCTCGGCCGCGGAACAGCTGCGCGCGGATTACGCCTCGACCGCTTACGCCTCGCTCGGGGCACTGGCCGCGGCGCGCGCGGCCGTAGACGCGGGCGACCTCGCCGCCGCCGCCGAGTGGCTCCGCTGGGCGATGGACAATGGCGACGACGTGAAGCTCGGCTATCTGGCCCGCGGGCGGCTCGCCCGGATCGAAGCGGCGCGAGGCCGGATCGATGAAGGCCTGGCACTGCTGGACGTGGATCCCCCGGCCGCGTGGGTCGGTCTCTATGGCGAGATCCGCGGTGATCTGCTGACGGAGAAAGGGGATCGGGAGGCGGCCATCGAGGCCTATCGGGCCGCGCTTGATGCCGAAGTGCCGCCACCGGATCCGGAAGCGGTGCAGCGCAAACTCAACGAAGCCCAGGCCGCCGGGGCCAATCGCGGCGGCGACGGAGAAGAAGCCTCCTGATGCGAAGAGCGTTACTGCCGTTTCTGGCCCTGCTTCTGTCCGCCTGCAGTACGACGGAAGATACCGCCGCACCGCCCAACGAACTCACGGATTTCGAGCCCGGCGCCGAGCTGCGGGAAGTCTGGTCCGCGGACACCGGTTGGGGCGGCACCGAGAAATGGGTCAGCCTCGCCCCGTTCGCCGACGGTGGCACGGTCTACGCCGCCAATTACAGCGGCGAGGTCAGTGCCTGGGCACTCGAAGCCGGTGACCGCGCCTGGCGCACGGATCTGGACACCGAACTCACGGCCGGTGTCGGCGGCGACGAACAAACGGTCTACGTCGGCACGGCCCAGGGGGAGGTGGTCGCGCTCGCCCGGGAAGACGGCACAGAACGCTGGCGCGAGGATGTCGGTGGCGAACTGCTCGCGCCGCCGGCGGGTGGTGCCGGCGGGGTCATCGTCCGCACGGTCGATGGACGCCTGATCGCGCTCAGTGCCGACGACGGCGAGCGTGAGTGGACCTTTACCTCCGATGTCCCCTCCCTGTCCCTGCGCGGAAACGGCGCGCCGCTACGGGTCCCGGGCGGTGTCCTGGTCGGCCTCGACGATGGCCAGCTCGCGGCGCTGTCCGCGCGCAACGGCCAGGCGCTGTGGCAGACGGCCGTCGCCGAACCGACCGGCGGCTCGCCGGTCGAGCGCATGGTCGATATCGACGGCGCCATCGGCCTCGGCAGTAATGTCGCCTATGCGGTCACCTATCAGGGGCAAATCGCCCAGGTGGAACCGCAGCGGGGCAACGTCCGGTGGTCACGCGAGATGTCGTCCTATGCCGGACTCGGCGTCGACCGCTCGCGGGTGTACGTCAGCACCGCGGACAGCCACGTCGTCGCGCTGGGCCAGAGCAACGGGACGACCCGCTGGCGGCAGGAGAAGCTCGCCCATCGCCGTCTCACCGCGCCCGTCCCCGTACCCGGCACCCCGTTCCTCGCGCTCGGCGATTACGACGGCTACGTCCACATCCTGACCCGCGCCGACGGCCGCATCGTCGCGCGTGAGCAGATCGGCGGGGACGGTATCCTGGCGGACCCGCTCGCCGTCGCCGAGGGGCGCATCGCCGTCCAGACCCAGGGCGACGACCTCGCCATCCTCGAGATCAGCAGGCTCGAGGAAGACTGAGGCCGCGGTCCGGGGATTCATGGTGGTGGGTCAGGTCCAGGTTGTCGTTTTTTCTCGCAGAGGCGCGGAGGGCGCCAAGAGCGCAGAGAAACTCGATAATCGATAGCAAGTAGGCCGGCTTTTGCCGAAGGCAACAGCCGGCGCACCGGTGTATCCGTGGCGACATCGCCGGCTGGCTCCCTTTGGCCGCAAGCCGGCCTACGTCAATGTGGCAAGTGTCCGGAGTTTGCCCTTCTCCGCTTTGCGCTCTTGGCGCCCTCCGCGTCTCTGCGAGAGATAACGACAACGCATCCACGCAGCACGAACTTGCATTCGCGTGTATCGTATCGCCCGCTGGCCGCAATCCCCCGAGGGCTGTACAGACCGATGACCCCCGTAGTTGCCCTCGTAGGGCGCCCGAATGTGGGCAAATCCACGCTGTTCAATGTGCTGACGCACTCGCGGCGCGCGCTGGTCGCCGATGTGCCCGGTCTCACGCGCGACCGGCAATACGGCATGGCCCGCGTCGGTGAGCGCGACATCATCGTGGTGGACACCGGTGGGCTGACCGATGAGCGTGAAGCGCTCGATCAGCAGATGGCGGTCCAGACCGAAGCGGCGATCGAAGAGGCCGATGTCGTGCTGGTCCTGATGGATGCGCGCGATGGCGTATTGCCGGCCGATTCGGCCGTCATCGAACGCCTGCGCCGCAACGGCAAGCCCTTCCGGATCGTCGTCAACAAGACCGACGGGCTCGACCCGGACGCCGCGCTGGCCGACTTCCATGGCCTCGCCGGCGACGCCCCGATCGGGATCGCGGCGAGCCAGGGGCGCGGAGTGGCGCGTCTGGCGGATACCGTCGCGACGCTGCTGCCCGAGGCCGGTGGATCGCCCGAAACGGATGAGACGGTCGCTGCCGGCGGTGTGCGTGTCGCCATCGTCGGGCGCCCCAACGTCGGCAAATCCACCCTGGTGAATCGGCTGCTGGGCGAGGAGCGCATGCTCGCGATCGATCAGCCCGGGACCACGCGCGATGCGGTCGAGATCCCGTTCGAGCGTGATGGCCGCAACTACACCCTCATCGATACCGCGGGCCTGCGCCGGCGCTCACGGGTGGATGGCGCGGTGGAGAAGTTCAGCGCGCTGAAGACGCTCGAGGCCATCAAGGCCGCCAACGTCGTGATTCTCGTGCTGGATGCCCGCCAGGGCCTCGCGGAGCAGGATCAGCATGTCGTCGGTCACGTCCTCGACGCGGGCCGGGCGCTGGTCGTGGCCATCAACAAGTGGGATGGCCTGGATCGCTACACGAAAGATCGCGTACGCGCGGATCGCGAGCGCCGTTTCGGCTTCGTCGATTTCGCCGAGACGCGCTACATCTCCGCCCTGCACGGCACGGGCGTGGGCGATCTGCTGAAGTCCGTGGACCGGGCGCATGGCGCCGCGATGGTGAATCTGCAGACGCACCAATTGACCACGACGCTGGAAGACGCCGTCGCCGAGCATCAGCCGCCGCTGGTCGGCGGCGCGCGCGTCAAGCTGCGCTACGCGCACCAGGGTGGCAGCAACCCGCCCACGATCGTCGTCCACGGCAACCGCGTGGACCGCCTCCCGGCTGCGTACCGGCGCTACCTGGAGAAGCGCTTTCGCGAGAAGTTCGGCCTGCGCGGCACGCCGGTCCGATTCGAGTTCCGCAGCGGCGAGAACCCGTATTCGAGGAAGGATCGCGCCCAGCGACCCAAAAAGAAGCGCAGCAGTCGCTCCTGAACGGTCGCAGGCCCCGTGTGACGGCACGGCGCCCCGCGGTGCGTCAGTACGCCCCCATCCCGTGACCGCCGCCCATCATGCCCGCTCCCAGTCCGAACAGCATGCCGAGCACGCCGATCACGATGTAGATGAGCGTGAGTACGCCAAAGATCGTGAAGTAGGTTTTCAACCGGCGCATCGCCAGTTCGGCCACCGCGTCGTCGCCGGTGATATACGCCTGATCGATACTGCCGGCGGCCTGCATCAGCGAGATGCCGGCCCAGATCGGGATCCAGCAGATCAGGATGCCGACGATACTCAGCGCGGTTAACACGCCGCTGATGATCAGCATCACGCCGACCAGCTGCATCCAGAATTTGCCGCGATACAACGGCTCGATCAGTCGCTGGATGTCCTTGCCCGCCTGCGTATCAGCTTCCATGAAACTCTCCCTCGTTTTGATTTTCGGTTTGCGTCACCGGCATCCATCGACGGTTCACGCACCCTTCCGGTGCCGGCCCTTCGTCGCCGTTGCGCTCTCATGCCCTCGCGGAACCAGCGCCGAAAGCTCGCCCACATAGAGCGCGGTTGCCCCACAGACCGCGACCGGCATCGCGATCAGGTTCAGACCGGGGGTCGCGGTCATCCCCATGATGACCGTCCCGAAACCCAGCGCCACGCCGCGGCGCCGGGCGATCAGGCCGCGCGCTTCGCGAAAGGTGACCCCATGATTGCCGAGCGGGCAGTCGGCGTATTCGAGTGCCATCATCCAGGCGCCGAAGGCGAGCCACAGGAACGGGGCCACGAGGTTAAGGCCCGGGATCAGGAACAGCAGCAGCAGCGGCAACGACCACGCCGCGAGATAGATCAGCTTGCGGATCTCGGCGCCGATGCTCGCGCTCGCTTCGCCCATCAGACCACGCTGGATCCCCTCGTCACCACGGCCGCCCCGCAGATCACGCTCGACCCGGTCCGCGAGCAACCCGTTGAATGGCGCCGCGACGAGGTTGGCCAGCAGGGTGAACGCATAGAACGAAACCAGCGCCGCGCCCACCGCGAAAATCAGCCACAGCAGCGCCCGCACGAACCAGATGTCGAGCCACTCCGGCAGGATCCATTGCAGGAAATCCTGGAACGCCGCCGCCCCGAACCAGATCCCCGTACCGAAGATCAGTATGTTGATCAGCAGCGGCAATATCGCGTAACGGGTAACGCCGGGGCGCCGGACCAGGCGGAACCCCTGCAGCGCATAACCCGCCCCACGTGTGAAATCGGCAATCATTCGGCCTCCATCGGCCATCACTCCGCGAACCGCACGCTACCGTACCCGATCCCCGACCAGGCCGGAACCGGTGCCGAGACCCGCGTACGGCGAGCCCTCGGCGGTATGGTTTGCACCGACCTCTTGATCGAACCGTAGGCGCGTCTTCAACCGGCGCCACCGCACCGGTTGAATGCGCGCGGCCTGCCCGAAACATCCGATCGGGCCCGCACCGTACTCGCGCGCGTTCGCCGTCGGCGAAAACGCGCCTACGATCAGGTGCCCTTGTAGGAGCGAGCTTGCTCGCGATCGTGCCCGGACGACGCCTCGGGGCCGGCCGCGTTCAGGCACGCCATATCGCCAGGATGCCCGCCGCTCCCGCTATCCGGCAAATGCCGCGCAAGGCGGCGGCCTTCGGTGACGGCGAAGGCCTGTACATCCGGCCAGAAGAGATCGAAGTCGGCGCGGAGCGCATCGTAATTCGCGCCGATATCGTCCGCCAGCAGCGCCAGCGGATTTTCCCGCGACAGCCGCCGGCTCATGCGTGCCAGCGCGAAGGCCATGCCCTGGAATCGGGCATAGGAGCCGAGCCAGTCATCCTCGCGCAGCGAGGGCAGGATCCGTTGCAGGCGCGGCGGCAGGATCGCGTATCGGGCCGTGAGGACCGCGTACGCGTGCCTGCGGCAGCGACGGAACTCGTCGGATGCCACCTGTTCCCAGCGCGCGGCGAGGAAGTGATCGAAGGCCATATCGATCGCGATACCGGCAAACCGTCGATGCGCCTGGGGCAACCGCGCGATGGCCTGGTGCACCACGGGATGCGCGTCGGTGAACCCATCAACGGACCGGTGCAAGCGAATGCCCCGGACCACGGCCGGGGCAAAACGCCCCTCGGGGCGCCCCTTGGCGAAATCGCCGAGGAAATTGCCGAGGATCGACTCGGGCGAGCCGTCGGCGAGGGCGAGATGGGCGAGGTAGTTCACGGCTGAAAACGATTTCCGGTTCGCTGCGAAGGAACCCCTGACACCGACGGCCCGCTCCGCGGTACGATCGGCGTCGCTCCAGCCTCAGGATACGGGAATCGCCCGCCATGAACGATTCACGCGACAAACGCCCGGGTGTGCTGCAGATCTTCAAGAGCGTCGGCGCGGCCTTCTTCGGCGTCCAGTCCGAAGCCAACCGCCAACGCGACTTCACCCACGGCCAACTCCACCACTACGTCCTCGCGGGCCTCGTCGCGACCGTGGTGTTCGTCCTGGTCCTGTGGGGGGTCGTGCAGCTGGTTTTGACGCTTGCGGGGGTGAAATGAAAAGAGAGAACCACGAATGAACACGAAAGATTCGCCGGGAGCGAATCTTCGCGCCAGCCCCAAAGGGGCGAGGCGCATGGACGCGCCGAGCAATGGACACGAATGCTGCCGCTTGGCCTACTGAGCTACAGGGAGCTTCGCTGTTATGGCGTCGTGTATGACGTGCAAACTGCATAACCAAAAAATGAACGAAAAATGGACAAAAAATAGTTGATGGCTGACCGTGACCACAGCCTCGAATCCAGCGCATTACTATTTTTTGTATATCTTTTGTTCATTTTTTGGTTATCAGAACGGGCAAAATTCCCCACAGCATCACAGCGAAGCTCCCGAACGCTCAACGAGCCAAGCGGCAGCATTCGTGTCCATTCGTGTTCATTCGTGGTTCTTTCAGTCGTGATTCCAGACCGGGTTCATCCCTGAACCAGGTTGGTCTTACAGTTCCGCAATCCGCTCCCGCTGGGCGCGGAGTTCGGTGAGGGAGTGGGCCATTTCGGCGCGTTTGTCGCGTTCTTTCTGGACGACGTCCGCCGGGGCGCGGTCGACGAAGTTGGCGTTGTCGAGTTTTTTGTCGACGCGCTCGATTTCCTGTTCGAGCTTGCCGGTCTGTTTGTCGAGCCGCGCGAGTTCGGCGTCGCGGTCGATGAGGCCGCCGAGCTGGATCAGGAGCTTGAGCTCGCCCACGAGTGCGGTCACGTTGCCGCTCACCGCCGATTCGTCATCGACCCATTCCAGCGACTCGAGGCGCGCCAGCGTGCGGATCGCGTCTTCGAGTGACTGCATGCGGCGCTGGTCCTCGGGGCCGCCTTCCGTCATCGCCAGCGGCACGCGCTGACCCGGTTTGAGGTTCATCTCCGAGCGCACGCGGCGAATCTCGAGCACCACTTTCTGCAGCCAGTCGATATCCGCCTCGGCGGTCGCGTCGATGCGGGCCTCATCGGCCTCGGGCCAGGCGGCCAGTGAGATCGTTTCGCCGGTCTGGCCGGCCAGCGGGGCAACCTTTTGCCACAGCTCCTCGGTGATATACGGCATCAGCGGATGCATCAGACGCAGCAGCGCCTCGAGCACGCGGACCAGCG
Source organism: Halofilum ochraceum (assembly GCF_001614315.2). Lineage (NCBI taxonomy): Bacteria > Pseudomonadati > Pseudomonadota > Gammaproteobacteria > Chromatiales > Ectothiorhodospiraceae > Halofilum > Halofilum ochraceum. The sequence goes on along the minus strand of NZ_LVEG02000014.1, from coordinate 23,195 downwards.
TGCGTCGCGTGCCACGTTTGCGTTCGGCCGGAGCGTCGTCGTCGGTCAGGACCGTCTTGGCGAGCTCGACATACCAGTCGCAGTACTCGTCCCAGGTGAACTCGTAAATGGCCTGCGACATCAGATCGAACCGATACGATTCGATGTGCTCGCGCGCGGCGCGCTCGGTGCGCTGCAGACGCGAGATGATCCAGCGGTCGGCCACGGTGAGTTCCACTTCGCCGTCGTCGGCGCCGGTGTCCTCGCCCTCGGTGTTCATCAGCACGTAGCGCGAGGCGTTCCACAGCTTGTTGCAGAAGTTGCGATAGCCCTCGACGCGGCCGAGGTCGAAGCGGATATCGCGGCCCGTGGAGGCGAGGGCGCCGAAGGTGAAGCGCACGGCGTCGGTGCCGAAGGCGGGGATGCCGTCGGGGAACGCATTGCGCGTCATGCGCTCGATGCCCTTGCGTTTCTGCGGCTGCATCATGCCCGACGTGCGCTTCTCGACCAGGCCTTCGAGGTCGATGCCGTCGATGAGGTCGATCGGGTCGAGCACGTTGCCCTTGGACTTCGACATCTTCTGGCCTTCGGAATCGCGCACGAGGCCGTGGATGTAGACCTGATGGAACGGCACGTCGCCCATGAACTTGAGTCCGAACATGATCATCCGGGCGACCCAGAAGAAGATGATGTCGAACCCGGTGACCAGCACCGAAGTCGGATAGAAGGTCTTCAGGGCGTCGGTCTGTTCGGGCCAGCCGAGTGTGGAGAACGGCCAAAGGGCCGAGGAATACCAGGTATCCAGCACGTCATCGTCGCGGGTCAGCGTGGTATCGGCGCCGAGGCCGTATTTTTCACGGGCTTCCGCCTCTGTGCGCGCGACGTACACGTGGCCATCGTCGTCATACCACGCCGGGATCCGGTGGCCCCACCAGATCTGGCGCGAGATGCACCAGTCCTGGATTTCCTCCATCCAGTTGAAGTAGGTCTTGGCCCAGTTGCCCGGCACAAAATCGATGCGACCGTCACGCACGGCCTCGATGGCCGGTTCGGCCAGCGGCTTCACGTGCACGAACCACTGGTCCGTCAGGTAGGGCTCGATCACCGCACCCGTGCGGTCGCCGCGCGGGATCATCAGCTTATGGTCCTCGACCTGCTCGAGCAGGCCGGCTGCCTCCAGGTCGGCGACCACGCGCTCGCGTGCCTCGAAGCGGTCGAGGTCACGGTAGGCGGCCGGTGCGTGCTCATTCACCTTCGCGTCGGGCGTGAAGATGTTGATCGGCTCCATGCCGTGACGCTCGCCCACCGCGTAGTCGTTGAAGTCGTGCGCCGGGGTGATCTTGAGGCAGCCGCTGCCGAACTCGGGATCCACGTATTCGTCGCCGACGATGGGGATTTTGCGGTCGCACAGCGGCAGATCGACGTAATGGCCGATCAGGTGGGCGTAGCGCTCGTCCTCCGGATGGACCGCGACCGCCGTGTCGCCCAGCATGGTCTCCGGACGCGTCGTGGCGACCGAGACATGGCCGTCGATATCCGCCAGCGGGTAGCGGATATGCCAGATATGACCCTGCTCCTCTTCGGATTCGACCTCGAGATCCGAGACCGCCGTGTGCAGAACCGGGTCCCAGTTGACCAGCCGCTTGCCGCGGTAGATCAGCCCTTCGTCATAGAGCTGCACGAAGGTCTCGACCACGGCCTCGGAGAGCCCGTCGTCCATCGTGAAGCGCTCGCGGCTCCAGTCCGGGGACGCGCCGAGGCGGCGCAGCTGCACGGAGATCTGGTTGCCGGACTCCTCCTTCCACTGCCAGACGCGGTCGATGAAGGTCTCGCGCCCGAGTTCATGGCGCGTCACGCCCTCCGCGGCCAGCTGGCGCTCGACGACCATCTGCGTGGCGATGCCGGCGTGGTCCGCGCCCGGCTGCCACAGCGTCTGCTCTCCGCGCATCCGGTGGTAGCGGATGAGGGTGTCCATGATCGTGTCCTGGAACGCGTGCCCCATGTGCAGGGTGCCGGTCACGTTCGGCGGCGGGATCATGATGCAGAAGGGCGGGCCGTCCCCCTGCGGGCGGAAATACCCGTTTTGCTCCCAGAAGTCGTACCAGCGGCGTTCGATCGCTTGCGGGTCGTAGGTCTTTGCGAGCGTGGTCATAGGGCGGTTCCGCATCGTTCCGGGGGAGTCATGAAAACCGTGAAAGATAGCATACCGGGCGCCTGCCTCCGACCGTCCAGTGGCAGCAGCAGGGGCGTTCCGGTATCCTCCGGCCGCTCATGGCAAAGGAGCCGGACCGATGGACGACTACCCACAACGGATTGTGTGCCTGACGGAAGAGACCACCGAGACCCTCTACCTGCTCGGTGAAGCGGACCGCATCGTCGGCATCTCCGGGTTCACCGTGCGCCCGGCCGCGGCGCGGCGGGAAAAGCCCAAGGTATCGGCCTTCACCAGCGCGAAAATCGACCGCATTCTGGAACTCGAGCCGGACCTGGTGCTCGGTTTCTCCGACATGCAGGCGGGGATCGCCGCGGAACTCATCCGCGCCGGTGTCGAGGTCTACGTGTTCAATCAGCGCTCGATCGCCGGCATCCTGACCATGATCCGGCGCCTCGGTGCCCTGATCGGCGCTGCCCGGAAGGCGGATGCGCTGATCCAGGAGCTGGAGGAGGGCATGGAGCGCGTGCGCCGGGAGGCGGCCGAGCTGCCGCGGACCCCGAGCGTGTATTTCGAGGAGTGGGACGAGCCGTTGATCACCGGTATCGGCTGGGTGCACGAGTTGATCGGCGTCGCCGGTGGCAGGGACTGCTTACCCGAACGCGCCGCCTGCCCCGATGCGGCCAGCCGCATCATCGCCGATCCGGACGAAGTCGTCGCGGCCGCGCCGGATCTGATCATCGGCTCCTGGTGCGGCAAACGTTTCCGCCCCGAAAAAGTCGCCGCCCGCCCGGGCTGGGATGCCATCCCCGCCGTGCGCAACGGCCACCTCTACGAAATCAAATCCCCCGACATCCTCCAACCCGGCCCAGCCGCTCTCACCGACGGCCTTACGCAATTGGCTGAACGTATCCGTTCTGCTGCCTAGGACGGGCTAGAACCACGAATGAACACGAATGCTGCCGCAGGGCGCTGTGATGTGGTTGGAGCTTCGCTGAAAGGGGTGATGGTCCTGAAGCGGGGATGAGAGCCACAGATGAACACAGATGGACACAGATAAAAGTCAACGGCGGTCGATGGCAGACCGCGAGCGGGTGATCTCACCTCATCGCCGCTTTTGACCTTATCTGTGTTCATCTGTGTCTATCTGTGGTTCAAACGAGACTCCATTCGCGCAGACATTTCAGCGAAGCTCCCCGGAGCGATAAGAGCCCTGCGGCAGCATTCGTGTCCATTCGTGTTCATTCGTGGTTCTAAATGCCGTTCCGAACCAGTCAGCCCTGATAGCCGTCCCCATCTTCACCGCCTGATTGGCGTTCGCCGTTTTTGGTGTCGATGGCCTCGTGGATGGCTTGGGTGATGGCTTGCCGCAGGTGTTCGGTGTGTTTCTCGATGACGCGGTGGGCGATGGCCTCGATTTCGGCCTCGGTGAGGGGGGAGTCGCTGCGTTCGCTGGCAGTTTCCGGCTCGGTGTCCGATGTCTCGTCGGTGCGGCGGGCGGGGGCGCCGTCTCCCGGGCGGAGGATGTCGTGCAGCGTCGGGATGTTGTCGTCGTCTTCGTTGCCCATGTCACTCGATCCGGTGATAGTGCAGCTCGAATCCCTGATCCCGATAATACGCATAATGCGCTCGGCCGCTGCGGCGGATCGCGTCGTCCTGGTTGATGACCTCGGCGATGCGCGCAAAACGCTCGGCGAACGCCGGGATCTCCGCGTCCTCGTTGACCAGCAGCGCGCGCTTGCCGTCCGGCTCTTCACCGTCACCGATGACCACGGGCGCGGCGAGGGCAGTCTCGCCGCCGCTGCGGTCGTGGGCGACGAAGCTCTCCTGGCTGAACGTCCACAGGCGATCGTCCAGCGCCGCGGCCCGGGCGTTCGCGGGCGCGTGGATCCAGATGCGGTGACCGAGCCGGTACGCCTTGTCGACGATCCGGCACAGGTAGACCTGACGCCGATCCTCGTCGGCATCGGGCAGGATGTAGAAATCGACACGCGTCACCGTCGCACCCTCAGCGGCCATCGTGATGGTCCAGCAGGTACTGGAGCATCAGCGGCACCGGCCGGCCGGTCGCGCCCTTGCTGTCGCCGCGTGTCCAGGCGGTACCGGCGATATCGAGATGGGCCCAGCGTTTGTAGTCCTTCGTGAAGCGCGACAGGAAACAGGCGGCCGTGATCGTGCCCGCCGGTTGTCCGCCCACGTGCGAGAAATCCGCGAACGGGCTCTTGAGCTGCTCCTGGTATTCGTCCCAGATGGGCAACTGCCAGGCGCGATCACCAGCGCGTTCGCCGGCCTGCATGAGTTGACGCGCGAGCTGGTCGTTCGTCGACAGTACGGCCGATGCGTGATGACCGAGCGCGACGATGCAGGCGCCGGTCAGCGTCGCGATATCGATGATCGTGTCCGGGGAGAAGCGCTTGGCGTACGTCAGCGTGTCGCAAAGCAGGAGCCGGCCTTCGGCATCGGTATTGATGATCTCGATGGTCTGACCGGACATGGTCTTGAGGATGTCGCCCGGGCGATAGGCGGCGCCATCCGGCATGTTCTCGGCCGCGGGGACCAGTCCGACCACGTTGGCATCGATGCGCAATTCGGCGCAGGCGCGGATCAGGCCGAACACGCTCGCCGCGCCACCCATGTCGTATTTCATCTCATCCATGGCGGCGGCGGGTTTGATCGAGATGCCGCCGCTGTCGAACGTCACCCCTTTGCCCACGAAGACCACGGGGGCCTTGTCGGGTCCGGCACCCTGCCAGGACATCGTAATGAGTTTCGCCGGCTCACGGCTGCCACGGCTGACCGCGAGCATCGCGCCCATCCCGAGTTCCTCCATATCGGATTCCTCGAGCACGGTCGTGTGGACGTGGTCGTACTGTTGGTCGAGCGCACGCGCCTGCTCGGCGAGATGGGTGGGCGTGCACACGTTGGCGGGGCGGTTGGCGAGATCGCGTGCGAGATGGACGCCGGCGGCCAGCGACCGCGCGTGTGCGATCCCGGCCTCGGCCTTCGCCTTATCGTCCCCGTCGGCTACGTGCAGAGCAAGGCGGCTGAGCGGGTGCTTCGGGGTATTCGGTTCGCTGCGGAACTCGTCGAATCGGTAGCGGCGGGTCTCGGTCGCCTCGACCGTTACACGGGCGCGATCGCCGGCGTCGACACCACGCACCTGGATGGCCGGCAGGCAGGTCAGTGCATCGGTCGCCCGGCTGCGCTCGAGCAGGCCAGCGACCCAGGCGTTGACCTTGCGATAGGCGCGTCGATCGAATTCGCTCGCCTTGCCGCAGCCGACCAGCAGCACGCGCCGCGCGCGAATACCGGGCACATCGTAGAGCAGCAGCGATGTATTCGTTTCGCCGTCCAGATCGCCATTGGCGAGGATACCGCGCAGGTAGCCGTCGGTAGCCTGGTCGATCCGGGCGCCGATATCCGACAGCCGGCGGCGTTCGAAGACGCCGATCACGAGTACGCCGGCCTTTTTTTGCGCCGGGTTCGCGGTCGTAACGGTGAATTCCATCGATGGGCCTCGCGCATGCGGAGAGGGGGAAATCCAGAAGCACCCGGCGACGATTGCGGCGACCTGGCGCAGAACCGGTTAGGATTGCCGACGGATTTTAGGCAAAATCGGTACGGGTTGCAGCCGCGCCCTGTCCAGGAGCCCTCCCGGAAAGCCATGAGCGTGCCGCACGCAGCACACAGTCGCCGTCCGGGGCATTCCCCCTCCCACGCCATCGGGTCGCCCCGCAAGCCATCTCAAGGCCGCACATGCGCCTGACGATTGTCGATCGCTACATCCTTCGCGAGGTCATCCAGGTCTGGATCGCGGTCATGGTGATCCTGATCCTGGTCCTTGCGAGCAACTCGCTCGTGCAGCTCCTCGGCAAGGTGGTCGAGGGCGAGTTGACCGGTCAGGTGATCCTGCCGTTTTTCCTGCTGCATCTGACGAGCTATTTCGTCACGCTGATTCCGCTGGGTCTGTTCCTGGCCTTGCTGCTCGCGTTCGGGCGCCTCTACGCGGAGAGCGAGATGGCGGCGCTGGGGGCCTGTGGCATCGGGCTCGCAAAGCTGTTCCGACCGGTCGCGATCCTCGCTCTGGCCGGGGCCGGTATGACGGCCGCGCTCACGCTGTGGGCGTCGCCGTGGGCCGAACGTGCAAGTTCGGAGATCACCGCCCGGGTGGCCGCCGAATCGGAATTCGCGGGGCTGGCGCCGGGGCGTTTCAATCGTGCCGGAGCCGGGGCGGTGCTGTTCGCGGAAACGCGCTCGGACGACGGGGGATTGCGCGAGGTGTTCGTCGTGTCGCCGGCGGATCAGGGCGGCGAGCATATCGTGCGCGCACGCGCCGCGGACGAGCGCATCGATCGGGAGTCCGGGCGCCGATATCTCGAATTCACGGAGGGGCAGCGCTATACGATCAAGCCCGGTTCCGATGTGGCGCGGTCGATCACGTTCTCCGAGCACGGCATCCATATCCCGAGCCAGCGTGTCGAGACGAGCGGCCCCGGTGCCGAGGGCATGTCGATGGGGCGGCTGCTCGCACGCGGGGAACCGAAATATACGGCCGAGTTCCAGTGGCGCGTATCGCTGCCGATCGCCTGCTTCCTGCTCGCGCTGGCCGCGTTGCCCCTGAGCCATACCACCCCCCGCAAGGGCCGCTACGGCAAGATCGCGATCGCGTTGCTGCTCTACCTCGCGTACTCCAACCTGCTGGTCTTCGCCCGCGATATGGTTGAGGAGGGGACCGTGCCGCCAGCGCTCGGGATGTGGTGGGTGCACGTCGCCACGGCGGTGGCCGTCGCCGCGCTGGTGGCGCATCGCGTCGGCTGGCGCTGGGCGCATTCGGTGATCTTCAGCCGGAGCGGGGTCGGGGCATGACCACGCTGCTGGGGCGTTACATCGCGCGCACCGTGATCGCGGGCTCGGTGCTGGTACTCGCCGTCCTGCTGTCGCTCAATACGCTGTTCGCGGTCACGCGCGAATTCGGCAGCACCGGCCAGGGCGATTACGGCGTCGCCGAGGCCCTGCTGTACGTCCTGCTGACGATGCCGGCCGACATCTATGAGCTCTTCCCCGCGGCGGTCGCGATCGGTGGCGTGGTCGGGCTCGGCGCATTGGCCGCGAATTCCGAACTGCTGATCATGCGCGCCGCGGGCGTCTCCAATGGCCGTATCGTCGGCATGGTCATGCAGGGCGGGATCGTGCTGATGGCGGTCATCGTTTTCGTGGGTGAGGTCGTGGCGCCGCCGAGCCAGCAATATGCCGAACGCATGCGTTCCAGCGCCATCGCCGGTCAGAGTGATGCGCGCGGGCCGGGCGGTCTCTGGCTGCGGGATGAGAACCGATTCGTGAACGTAGGGGAGATCCTGCCTGGATATGTGCTGCGCAATGTCACCGTGTATGAGTTCGATGGGCGGCAATTGCAGCGGTCACTGCACGCGAAACGCGCCCATTATCAACGTCGCGAGGATCAATGGCGGCTTCTCGACGTGCGCAGCACACGCCTGAACGGCGATCGCATCGCCACGCAGCGGGAGGCCGAGGCCATCTGGCCACGCCTCGTGCCGCCGGATCTGTTCGAGGTGCTCACGGTCAGTCCGGAGACCCTGCCGGGCTGGCGATTATTCAGCTATGTCGATTATCTGAGTGATAACGACCTCGAATCCGCCCGCTTCGCGCTCGCGTTCTGGAAGAAAATCGCCACGCCGCTGTCGACGCTCGTCATGCTCCTGCTCGCGTTGCCGATGGTGTTCGGCTCGATCCGCGCGACCGGTGCCGGTCAGCGCGTGTTCATCGGCAGCGTAATCGGTGTCGGTTATCTGCTGCTGGCCGAGCTGTTTTCCCATATCGGCATCGTGTACGGCCTGGCGGCACCGGTCGCCGTCATGGCCCCGGCTATCCTGTTCACGATCACCGGCCTGCTGCTTCTGCGTCGCATGCACTGAGTGCGCCCGCTAGGCCGGCGTATGCATGGTCGCGCGCCTCGTCGATCCGGTTGTGCCGGCCGTGCCGACAACGCGCCAGTGGCGCGCATGCGCGCGTTCGAACCCTCTTATGGATCCCTGATCAGGCGGGTGCGTGACGCGATGTCGTGCCAGGTACGGCGTTCGCGGTCAAACAGACTCCATGCGAAACCGAGTCCGAGCAGCGCCCAGGAAACGATCGCCACGAGGTAACGCAGCGCCGCATCGCGCCAGCGCAGGCGTCCACCGTCGTCCCGTACGAGGCGGATACGCCATGCCCGCATACCGATGGTCTGCCCGCCCGAGCGCCAGAATCCCCCGAAGAACGCGAATGCGACGAGCAACTCGTAGGCCTGCAGTGCGGTGCGATAGAGGAGGGACTCCTCGAGTGCGCCGCCGGTGAGCAATACGACCGGCAGCGTCGCGATGAACAGGATCGCAAGCACCACGATCGAGTCATAGAGGATGGCCAGAAGACGGCGGCCAAGGCCGCAGTAGTTCCATTCGGTCATGATCGGATCGCTTCCGGTTGGTCGTAATGAGCGGGCATGAATCAGCCCATTCAAGAATGCATATCGGGGTAGCAGGCGGGATATTACACCTTCATTCACGGGTTGCATGCGATGGGGTTGTTGCGATGCTTGAACTGATGCGCGAGTATTGGTAATTGCAAACGAGCTACGCAATCCTATAATGCGTAGTGCATTGCCACTCACGGGAGTCACAGCGTATGCCCCGCATGAAAGATAACGCGTCGTCGGATACGACAGTCGCCGCCGCAATGTCTCCTTCGGGGACGGCGAGCGTAACCTCGAAGAAGACCGCGTCAAAGAAGAAGTCTTCGGGTCGCAAGAAGGCCGCCTCGAAGAAGAAATCCTCCGGCAAGAAGGCCGCTTCGAAGAAGAAGGCGGGCTCGAAGAAGAAGGCCGCCTCGAAGAAGAAGGCGGGTTCCAAGAAGAAGTCTTCGGCAACCGCCACGGCCCAGCGCCTGCGCGAGCAGGTCCGGGAGCTCAAGGCCGAACTCAAGCAGACGGCCGATGAGCTGAAGGACGCGCAGAAGCGGGAAACGGCCCTGCGCAAGCTCGCCGAGAAGCGCGACAAGGCGATGTCTCAGGCCGCCTCGAAGTTCGAGCGGTCGGAACTCGCGCGGATCGACAAGCTGGGCACTTCGAAGAAGCGTCGTTCCAAGAAGAAGGCCGCCTCGAAGAAGAAGGCCGCCTCCAAGAAGAAGGCGGGCTCGAAGAAGAAGGCCGCCTCGAAGAAGAAAGCCAGTAGCACGACCACATCGCCGTGATGCGGGTGGTTGTGACTGGTTGATCCATGGGGCGGCCTCCGGGCCGCCCCATCCGTTTGCAGGCCCCCTGCCACGCGACCGTGTAATGGGGCCCTGAAGCGCTTTCCCGGCGGCCTTTCCTGGTCGCCGTTTCGCGTTCCAGTCCACTGCTGGGCGCGTATAGCCCATCTGCCGTTGTACACTGCGCTGACCATGAGTGCAGACGCTGATAGTGGCAGCAACCGCCCCGCGGATTCCGATCAGGCGATCATCGACGCGTTCCTTGACGCGCTCTGGATGGAACGCGGTCTGAGCGGCAACACGCTCAGTGCCTATGGCACCGATCTGCGCGGTCTCGCAGGCTGGCTGGCGGCGCGCGATCGAACCCTGCACGGCGCCCGCCGCCAGGATCTGCAGGCATACGTGGCGGATCGGATCGCCGGCGGCATGCGCTGGCGCAGCATCCGGCGCGTCCTGTCCACCATCAAACGCTTCTATCGCTTCCAGATCCGCTCGGGACGCATGGCGGAAGATCCCAGCGCACGCATCGACACGCCCCGCCTTGGACGGCCGCTGCCCGATTCCCTCTCGGAGGGGGAGGTCAGTGCGCTGTTGTCCGCGCCAGATACCGGCACCGACCGCGGGCTGCGCGATCGGGCGATGCTCGAACTGCTGTATGCGAGTGGTCTGCGCGTGAGTGAACTCGTGGGCCTGCAGGCCGGTGCGCTCAACCGCACGCATGGCGTCTTGCGGTTGCGCGGGAAGGGGGACAAGGAGCGGCTCGTGCCCGTGGGCGAAGAGGCGCTGGACTGGATCAATCGCTACCTCGAGGCCGCCAGACCGGCCCTGCTGAAAGGCTGCAATGATACGGATGCGCTGTTCGTGACCACGCGGGGTGGCGCGATGACCCGCCAGGCGTTCTGGTATATTGTTAAACGCTATGCGAAGCAGGTCGGTATCGAGCGACCGCTGTCGCCGCACACGCTGCGGCATGCATTCGCGACGCATCTGTTGAATCATGGTGCGGATCTGCGCGCGGTCCAGATGCTGCTCGGCCACAGTGACCTGTCGACCACACAGATCTACACCCATGTCGCACGCGCACGGTTGCAGGAAGTGCACGCGCAACACCATCCGCGTGGCTGATATGCTCCGATGTCGCGTCGTCTGAACCCCGATCCGTGATGGCGGTCGAATACCCGGTAATCCGCCCGATCGCCCGTTTGCTCTGGAGGCCCTTGTCCATGCCGCTGAAAACCACGCTCTTCGCCGCCGTCTGTCTGCTGGCGATGGTTCCGATTGCCTGCACGGCGGAAGAAAACGCCGGCGACGGCGGTTCCGGCACATCCACCTCGAGCGGTTCCGATGCGAGCGCGGCGGCCGAGGAAGGGGGCGGGGACAATGCTGACGCAAAAGAGCGGCTTCGGGCACGACTGAAGGAGGCGCGTCCCCAGCTCGATATCGAATCCGTCCGGGATACGCCCGTGTCGGATATCTACGAGGTCGTGTCCGGTGGTGGCGTGTATTACGTAAGCGCCGACGCGCGTTATCTGTTCAGCGGCGATCTGATCAATCTGGAAGAGGGCCGGAATCTCACGGACGATCGACGCGCCGAGATCGCGCACGATGTTGTCAGCGAAATGGATCGCAGCGATCTGGTCGTATTCGAGCCGGCCAATGGGCCCGCCGAGAATCACCTCACCGTGTTCACGGACCACACCTGTCCGTACTGCCAGCGGCTGCACGAGGAAGTCCTGCAGATGGTCCAGGATCACCCGGTCGAAGTGCGCTACGCCATGTATCCGCGCGCGGGGACCAGCTCGTCGGCCGCCGATACGCTGCGTGATATCTGGTGCGCGGACGATCCGGCCGGTGCGATGACCGCGGCGAAGGAAGGGCGCTCGGTACCGTCGCGAGAGTCCGATTGCAGCACGCCGCTCGATGCCCACATGCAGGCGGCGAAGGCGATCGGCGTCCGCGGCACGCCCTATATCGTGGTCGGCGACGACGGCCCGATCGTACCGGGCTACCGCCCGCGCAAACAGCTGCTGTCGATGATGGGGATCTCCGAATAACTCCGGTTCATCGGGCAGTGGACGTCGGGTAGCCGGTATCGGGCCTGGACCGGGTTCTCGCAAAGGCGAGGAGTACGCCAAGGCGCGCGCAGAAGGCAAAGATGAGAACAGCCATTGGCCTTCCCCGCGCCGCCGACCCTGACGATCACTCATCGTAGGCGCGTCTTCGCCGAAGGCGAATGCGCGCACGCATCGGCCGGATTCAGTGACGGGCGACCACAGTGATGATTTCCGCTTTACGGGGAATTCTGTCAGCGGTTCGCGGGCAAGCCCGCTCCTACCGGGAATGGAACCGTCACTGCCGTCTGTGTACCGCGCCGGAGGGTAATCATCGTAGGCGCGTCTTCGCCGAAGGCGAATGCGCGCACGCATCGGCCGGATTCAGTGACGGGCGACCATAGTGATGATTCCCGCTTTCGGGGAATTCTGTCAGCGGTTCGCGGGCAAGCGCGCTCCTACCCGGGGATCGAACCGTCACTACCGTCTGTGTACCGCGCCGCGACGGTAATCCTCGTAGGCGCGTCTTCGCCGAAGGCGAATGCGCGCATGCATCGGCCGGATTCGGCGACGTGCGACCATAGTGATGATTTCGGTTTTCGGGGAATTCTGTCAGCGGTTCGCGGGCAAGCCCGCTCCTACGACGGAGAATCGGGTCGTTTTTCCCGCTGTCTGTACGCCGCACGGCGTTTATGGCGCCAGATCAGGAATCCTGTGACCAGCAGTGCCAGCGGCAACAGGCCCGTCACGAATACGATCAGCCGCCCGATCAGCCCGAATGCCTCGCCGTTGTGCAGCGGCAACTGCCAGTCCAGGAATCGGTCCGCGGCGGTCATGCCGGCCCAGGTTCGCACCGCTCGGACCTCACCGGTATGGCGATCCACACGCACATACGAACGGCCCGCGCTGTCGCGCGGATGTTCCGGCTCACTGAGGGCTACGCGGTACGTTCCTGCACCGCGATGCGGGATGCCCACCCCTGTCACGCGGGCGCCCGATAAGTGGTTCCGTGCGATGTCGACGGCCGTATCCACATCGATATCAGTCGCATCGCGAGCCCCGTTCGGGGCGATCGTGCCGATCCGCGGCGTGATCGGGCTGAACAGCTCGACCACCGGCTCGGTGTAATCCGGCAGGGCCATGAAGATGCCGGTCCCGCTCATCGCCAGCAGCAGGGCGGCGCCGTAAATGCCCGTTACGCGATGCAGATCGAAATCCCGCCGCTGAGGCCGTGCACCGCGACGCACCGTCAGCCCCGTCCGCCAATGGCGTTTGCGCGGCCACCACAGATACAGGCCGGAACCGAGAGAGCACAGCATCAGCACGCCCACGATCCCGACGACCGTCTGGCCCCCGGCGCCGAGCTGCAACTGAAAATGCAGATCGTAGATAAAGCGCAGCACTCCGCCATCGCCGGCGCGCGCGCCGAGGACCTCGCCGCTGGCGGGGTCGACAGTGACGAGCCGGCCGAACCGGTCGTCGGGTGGGCCGCCATAGGCGCGGAACACATCGCGGGCATCACCAGGCCAGGAAAGCCAAGCGACGCTGTGACTCGCCGGCAGGGCATCTTCCGCCACGGCAATCGCCGCGGAAGAGGCGATCGCGCGTGATTCCGGCCCGGAAGCGAACAATGAGGGGTGCAACAGGGCGTCGAGTTCGTGGTCGAAGACGAGTACGCTGCCGGTCACCCCGAGCAGGGCGAAGACCGCGCCGGCGCTGAGGCCCAGCCAGAGATGCAGGCGCACCCACCAGGCGCGTGCGCGGTTCCGACGTGTCATGCGCCCGTGTACTCCGGTGGGTCCAGTGAATCGGGCCACCACGTTCCGGCCCCGGGTCGTTTACAATATCCTGGGCCTGCCGGCCAGAAAACCACCGCATATGGAGTCTCGACCGATCCCATGACCACAGCCGCCTACGACTCGTCCGCGATCGAGGTCCTCTCCGGACTCGAGCCCGTGCGCAAGCGCCCGGGCATGTACACCGACACCATGCGCCCGAACCACCTCGCCCAGGAGGTGATCGACAATGCCGTCGACGAGGCGCTCGCCGGCTACGCCAAACGCATCGACGTGACCCTCGGCGCGGACGGCTCGATCGAAGTCATCGATGACGGCCGCGGCATGCCCGTCGATAACCACCCGCAGCTCAACAAGCCCGGCGTCGAGGTCATCCTCACCACGCTGCATTCGGGCGGCAAGTTCTCCGAGGGCCACTACCGTTTCTCGGGCGGTCTGCACGGCGTCGGCGTCTCCGTGGTCAACGGCCTCTCGCGTCACCTCGAGATCGCGGTCAAGCGCGGCGGCAAGGAATACGCGATGAGCTTCGCCGGCGGCGAGAAAAAGACGGAGCTCGAGGTCGTCGGCAAAGTCGGTCAGCGCAATACCGGCACGCGCCTGAAGTTCCTGCCGGACGCGAAGTACTTCGACAGCGTGAAGTTCAACAAGCAGCGCCTGACCCAGCTCCTGCGCGCCAAGGCCGTGCTCTGCCCGGGCCTGCTCGTCACCTGGCACGACGAGGCGGCGCAGGAGAAGATCGAGTGGCAGTACGCAGACGGCATGGCCGACTACCTGGTGCAGGCCGTCAGCGGCTACCCGCGCACGCCCGAGCAGCCCTTCGTGGGCCATATGACGGGCGAGCACGAGGCCGCCGACTGGGCCGTGACCTGGTTGCCGGAAGGTGGTGAGGGCTTCAGTGAGAGCTACGTGAACCTCGTGCCGACGCCTGCCGGCGGCGCGCACGTCAACGGCATGCGCAGCGGTCTCACCGAGGCCCTGCGCGAGTTCGCCGACCGGCGCGGGTTGCTGCCCAAGGGCGTGAAGATCACGGGCGATGACGTCACCGAGCACGCGAGCTGGGTCCTGTCCGTCAAACTGCAGGACCCGCAGTTCGCCGGCCAGACCAAGGAGAAGCTCGCCTCACGTTCCTGCCAGGCGTTCGTCTCCGGCGTGGTCAGCGACCACTTCGAGCAGTGGCTCAATCGTCACCCGCAGTCCGGCGACGCGCTCGCCCAGCTCGCGGTCAGCACCGCCCAGCGTCGCCAGCAGAAGGCCCGCAAGGTGCAGCGCAAAAAGGTCGCTAGCGGCCCCGCGCTGCCTGGAAAGCTCGCCGATTGCACCAGCCAGGACGTCAGCCGCACCGAACTGTTCCTGGTCGAGGGCGACTCCGCCGGCGGCTCCGCCAAACAGGCGCGCGATCGCGAGTTCCAGGCCGTCATGCCGCTGCGCGGCAAGATCATGAACACCTGGGAGATCAAACCGGAAGAGGTCTTCGGCAGCCAGGAGGTGCACGACATCACCGTCGCCCTCGGCGTCGAGCCCGGCAACGCGGATCTCAGCAAGCTGCGCTACAACAAGCTCTGCATCCTGGCGGATGCCGACTCGGACGGCGCCCACATCGCCACGCTGCTGTGCGCCCTGTTCGTCCGCCACTTCCGCCCGCTCGTCGCCGCCGGCCACGTTTACGTCGCCATGCCGCCGCTGTACCGCATCGACATCGGCAAGAACATCTATTACGCCATCGACGATGAGGAAAAAGACGGCGTCCTCGAGCGCATCACCGCCGAGAAACAGAAGGGCAAACCCCAGGTCACCCGCTTCAAGGGCCTCGGCGAAATGGACCCGCTCCAGCTCCGCGAAACCACCATGGCCCCCGACACCCGCCGCCTCGTCCAGCTCACCGTCGAAGACGGCGACGACACCAACACCCTGCTCGATATGATGCTCGGCAAAAAACGCGTCGCCGACCGCCGCGCCTGGCTGGAGGAACGGGGCAATCTGGCCGAGATCCTGGGGTAAAAAGATCGAACCACGAATGAACACGAATGGACACGAATAGAAGGTCAAAACCGGGGCGGGTTGCAGGGAGGCAACATGGAGGAGAGCGAAGGAGTTCAGGGCGTTATGTGGGACGAAACCCGGCGGGTTGTCGGGTGTGCAATGCGGGTGTTGAATCATCTTGGCGGTGGGTTGCTCGAAAAGCCGTATGAGAATGCGCTGGTCGTCGAGCTGGAGTATCAGGGGATACCGTATCACCAGCAGCCGCGATTCGACGTGGTATACCGCGGCAGATCAGTGGGGCAGTTTGTTCCGGATCTTGTAGTGTTTGATGGACTGATTGTTGAAACCAAAGTGATCGACCAGATCGGAGAGACAGAGTACGGTCAGGTGATCAACTATCTTCGCGTAACCGGCCTTCAGGCTGGTTTACTGCTGAACTTCCGGCAATCGAGGCTGCAATGGAAACGGGTGGTTTTATGAAGTATTCGTGTTCATTCGTGTTCATTCGTGGTTCTTTCGAGACCTGATCATGGCCGTAGATCTCAGCCAATACCTCGTGGTCGGGATTTCCTCCCGCGCCCTGTTCGATCTCTCGGAAGAGGATCATCTCTTTCAGACCCAGGGCCTGGAGGCGTACCGGCAGTATCAGCTCGACCATGAGGCGGATATCCTGGCGCCCGGCACCGGCTTCCCGCTGGCCAAGGCCCTGCTGCGCCTGAACTCGCTGGAGCCCGAGCGCCGGCGGGTCGAGGTGGTGATCATGTCGCGCAACTCGTCCGAGACGAGCCTGCGCATCTTCAACTCGATCAACCACTACGGCCTAGACATCACCCGCGCGGCCCTCACGGGCGGCAACCCGCTGGCGGCTTACCTGCACGCCTTCGACGTCGACCTGTTCCTCTCCCAGGACCCGGCCGACGTCGAGCGCGGCCTGGCGTCCAGCGTCGCCTCCGCGCTGCTGTACTCGGTGCCGACCGAACCGTATGAAGAGATCGAAGAGATCCGCATCGCCTTCGACGGCGACTCGGTCCTGTTCTCCGACGAGGCCGACCGCGTCTACCGCGAGCACGGTCTGGAGGCCTTCCAGGCCCACGAGATCGAGCACGCGCGCCGCCCGCTGCCCGAGGGCCCGTTCGCCAAGCTGCTCAAGAGCCTCGCGGACGTGCGCAAGAGCGCTGACCCGAACAGCCCCAGCATTCGCACCGCGCTCGTCACCGCCCGCAACAGCCCGGCCCACGAGCGCGTGATCCGGACCCTGATGGAGTGGGGCGTGTCGATCGACGAGACCTTTTTCCTCGGCGGCATGGCCAAACGCAACGTCCTGCGCGCCTTCCGCCCCCACATGTACTTCGACGACCAGCCCCGCCACTGCGACGAAGCCGCCGGCGGCGTCCCCACCGGCCGCGTCCCCAACATCGACGACCCCGAAGCCGAGGGCATCGACGGCGGCTACGGAGAGTGACGGTGTCGGCCCGTAACCGGGCAACGCGGATCAACCCGGATCGAACCAGCCTCATCTCGAACGCACCGAGCCGAGACACGGTGCAGCCGTTCATGGCGCGGGACGCCATGAAACAGCGCGATTAAGTCATTTATGCTAATATAATCGGCATAAACGACTTAATGGGCGCAACCGTGGACAACATCCGCGAACAATTCCTCGAACGCCTGGCTGCCGCGCTGTTCCGCAAGCGCGGCGAGGGCTTCGTGCTGAAAGGCGGGGGCGCCATGCGCGCGCGCTTCGGCAACGAGCGCATGACGAAAGACCTCGACCTCGACTTCACCAACCCCAAACGAAGCGCCGACTCCCTGCACAACACCGTGCAACATGCGATCGAGCACGCCGCCCGCGGCCTGCGGCTCACCGATCTCCGCGTCCATGAGCCCGGCAAAGCCGAGGCCAGCCCCCGCTGGAAGGTAAACTTCCGCGACGCTGCAGGGCACCCGGTCCACGTCGAGGTCGAGGTTTCGCGCGACCCCGCGCGCGTGGCGCCCGGCCAGGTCGTCCAGCAGCGTTTCGAGCCGCTCGCGCGCCGTGGCGGTACCCGCTTCTGGGTGGACATCTACGACGACGCGACGCTGGCCACGACCAAACTCGCCGCCTTGCTCGGGCGTGCAGCACCGCGAGACGTCTATGACCTCGATCTGTTGATGGACAGCGGCGAACGACCGAGCGCGGAGCAGATCGCATGGGCGGTGCGTCGTGCCGGTATCGAAGATCGCCCACCCGTAGACCTGCTCTGGGCCCGGCTCGACGAACTGAACTGGCACCGATACCTCGACGAACTGCGCGATGCGCTGCCCGACGACGTCGCCGAGCGCATCGACGAGGAGGAATGGGAGGCCATGAAGCTCCGGGTCGGCGAGTACGCCGAGGCGTTGCTGGCGGATGCCGGAGAAGGACAATGAAGCCCTGGCAGCTTCACCTCCAGCGCGCGCTCGCCCGTACCGACGCTCCGCCCGTGCTCACCCGCGATCTGCTGTCGCGATTCGCGCGAACGGCCCGCGACGGTGAGCTCGTACCGCCTAGCAGCCTCACGCACTGGATTCGCGGTGCCGTGGCCGAGGAACGCCTGCGGCCGGTGCAGCGGGGCCTCTACCTCAATGCGTTTCGCGCCCGCCCCGGGCACCCGGCCGATGCCGCCGCCTGGCTGCGGCCCGAGGCGGTGGTGTCCCTGAACACGGTGCTCGGCGACGCCGGCGTGCTCAACAACCCCGTGCGCACCACCATGGCGGTCGTGCCAATGGACGCGGCCGCCCCGCCTCCGAAACTGGGCCGGCAGACGACCCGCATCGGCATGTTCCAGTTCCACGGGATACCGCGGCGCATACTCGAGGCCGGCAACCCGGAAGATCGCCTCGAACTCGGCGATACCTGGGAGCATGCCCGCGCGACCCCGGAGAAAGCGCTGATCGACTGGCTCTACCTCGCGGCGAGCCCCCACAGCCGCCGCACACCGCCGCCCCGTGACGATCTCGACCTCGATCTGCTCGACCGGCCGCGCCTGCAACGCCTCGCGCAGGCCGCCGGCGTATCGGATTCGCTGAACCACCTCCTGATCCCGACCGCCGCGGATTCCACTGTCCAGGCGTACTCCGGGTAAATGCAGCCAATCCGTTGGGGAATGGCGTGGGTCGGGTTGGGGAATGGTGTAGGTCGGGCTTCCAGCCCGACAGCCAAAGACCCCCACATGCCGTCGCAATCCCACGCGCCAATCGAAGCCCCGGAAAAAACACACCTCCGTGAACCAAATCTCCGCACATGCGAAGATCATCCCCCAATCCGACCACGCGCCCGCAGGCGCCGACTCAACGCAACCCAGGCGACCCCCGGATGACCGAATCCACCGACGACCTCTTCGACGCAAGATCCGAGAGCCAGCCGCTCTCCCAGTTCGCCGAGAAGGCGTACCTCGACTACTCGATGTACGTCATCCTCGACCGCGCACTGCCGCACATCGCCGACGGCCTCAAACCCGTGCAGCGACGCATCGTCTACGCCATGTCCGAGCTCGGGCTGTCATCCGGTTCCAAGCACAAGAAATCGGCGCGCACCGTCGGCGACGTCCTCGGCAAGTTCCATCCGCATGGCGACAGCGCCTGTTACGAGGCCATGGTCCTCATGGCGCAGCCGTTCACCTACCGCTATCCGCTGGTGGACGGGCAGGGCAACTGGGGCTCGCCCGACGACCCCAAGTCCTTCGCCGCCATGCGCTACACCGAGGCGCGCCTGTCGGCCTTCTCCGCCGTGCTGCTGGATGAGCTGCCCCAGGGCACGGTCGACTGGCAGCCGAACTTCGATGGCGCCCTCAACGAGCCGACGCTGCTGCCCGCACAGGTGCCGCACGTGCTGCTGAACGGCACCACCGGTATCGCGGTCGGCATGGCCACCGATGTCCCGCCACACAACCTCCAGGAAGTCGTGAACGCCTGCGTCATGCTGCTGGAGAAGCCGAGCACGACCACCGACGAACTCGTCGAGGCCCTGCCGGGCCCGGATTACCCGACCGCGGCCGAGGTCATCACCACGCGCGCGGACCTGAAGAAGATCTACGAGACCGGCGGCGGCCAGCTCCGCGCCCGCGCACGGTACGAACGGGAGAATGGCGACGTCGTCATCACCGCGCTGCCGTACCAGGTCTCCGGCAGCCGCGTGCTCGCGCAGATCGCCGAGCAGATGCAGGCGAAGAAACTGCCGATGGTCGAGGACCTGCGCGACGAGTCCGACCACGAGAACCCGGTGCGCCTGGTCATCACCCCGCGCTCGAACCGTGTGGATATCGAACAGCTCATGGACCACCTGTTCGCTACCACCGAGCTTGAGCGCAGCTACCGCGTCAACATGAACCTCATCGGCACGGACGGCCGCCCGGGGGTGCGCAATCTGCGCGATCTGTTGAAGGAGTGGCTGGACTGGCGCACCGAGACCACGCGCAACCGCCTGCAGTGGCGCCTCGACAAGGTCACGGACCGCCTGCATGTCCTCGAGGGCCTGCTGACGGCCTACCTCAACATCGATGAGGTCATCCGCATCATCCGTGAGGAGGACATGCCCAAAGTCGCGCTCATGAAGCGCTTCCAGCTCTCCGACCGCCAGGCCGAGGCTATCCTCGAACTGCGCCTGCGCCACCTCGCCAAGCTCGAGGAAATGAAGATCCGCGGCGAGCAGGACGAACTCGAAAAGGAAAAGGCGGACATCGAGAAAACCCTTGGCTCCCAGAACCGCCTCAAAACCCTGGTCAAGAAGGAACTCAAGGCCGCCGGCGATAAATTCGGCGACGAACGCCGCTCACCCATCACCGAACGCGGCCCGGCCAAGGCCCTGCAGGAAACCGACCTCGTCCCGAGCGAACCGGTCACCGTCGTCCTCTCCAAACAGGGCTGGGTCCGCGCCGCCAAGGGCCACGACGTCGACCCCGAGAAGCTCAACTACAAGGCCGGCGACGACTTCCAGGACGCCGCCTGGGGCAAGACCAACCAGAGCGTCATGTTCCTCGACAGCACCGGCCGCATCTACACACTGCCCGCGCATAAACTCCCGAGCGCGAGAAGCCACGGCGAACCCCTCTCCGGCAAACTCAAGCCGCCGGACGGCGCTACCTTCCTCGCCACGCTGATGGGCCGGGACGACCAGCCGTATCTGTTCGCCACCGACTCGGGCAACGGTTTCATCACCACCCTCGGCGAGATCCAGGCCCGCACCCGCACGGGCAAGGCCGTGCTCACCGTTCCGAAGGGCAGCAAGCCCCTGATCCCGAGCCCTATCTACAACATGGAAACCGACTGGATCTGCGCGATTCATTCGAATGGGAATCTGCTGGTGTTTGCGGCCGATGAGATTCCCGTGATGGCGAGGGGGAAAGGCTCACGGATTCTCGGGATTCCGGGCAAGAAGTTCACCAGCGGTGAAGAGCGTATGGTCGCGCTGGCCTCCGTGCCGGAGAAAGGCAAACTGACCATCTATGCGGGCAAGCGCCACACCACGCTCAGAAGGCAGGAACTGGAAGAGTACTGGAGCGAACGCGGCAAACGCGGTGGCCGCCTCCCGAGAGGTTTCCAGAAAGTTGATGGCGTCGAAGTGGAGGTCTGACTCCGGAGGCGCCATGGGCCGGATTGCGCCCGAGACGACCCAACGTGCTCACGGATGCCGGCTCCGCTCTGCCGGCAACCGGGAACCCACGACAAAGAAACCTGCCGGCGGTTTCGTCACAGTCAGACCGGTTATTACTCCGACCGCCGTATATTTGTGGAGACTAATGAGAACAGCGCAAATCCTACGATAATCGTTGAACCGCTGCTCTAGATTAGGTTGTCGATTAAGTACTCGACTGACAAAGAAAAAGACCCAAGTTGTAACCGAAAATGGCACGTCTCGAAAGCAAAAATACGTACACTGAGCGGCTGCATCTGCCAGCGCTCGGTTATGTTCAAATAAACTTCTACAGTTGTGCTGCCCTTTGTTACGAGTTGTATAAGTCAACCGACGAGATCACGAGGCAATCGTCCATTCCGCATCTTGGATTAATAGCGCGTGAGTACTCCGGGTCGCAACACACCCGATGGGAGTATGCGGCCCTGCAGTGCGCAATTATCGACATAATTGACCGGATTCATAAAGGTAATCCGGAAATTGGCTTAGGATCGATCAAAATCGACGGTGATGCGATTCCTGGTTCCGAACTCCTAAAGTCGTGGGCTCTTCTTTCGAATTTTGGCCATTGTCGGAATACGTTTGCCGACGAGAAAGCCATTATGAACCTATTGCGTCGGAGTAACGCGGAGAGGCGGGCATTTATTGCCACGATTCCAAGCGGAGATCTGAAAGACTACGCAAAAAATATTGTATCTAATTACATTTACGCCGAATTCCACTGGTGTGTAACTCTTATTCGGGTTCGCAGAGAATTGAAGAAGTACTCCCGAAATAAGAAGCCGATCGAAGAGTTAGTGCGTCTTCTGAAGACCTATGGTAATTCCACGAATGTTAATTTAGAAAAACTGACTCAACTGAGACGAATGTTTGCGTTGGTTAGAAAATTGGCAATCGTGGCAATAGATTCGCGAAATTCCCATTTGCCCACGACGTTTGATCTTTCCGCGGCAATATTGGGGATGGATTTAAGCGAGCAAAGAACGACTGGACAAAGCATTGAAAGCATCGTGAATCCGATAATGGGGATGCTTACGGATTTACTGTATGCAGACAAGAATGTTTTGTGTCTTATGCGAGATTACGAAGTTCAGGCGGCCGCGCCCGCAGGAAGTGTAGGGAGTGTGCAGGCATGTTTGGACGGGATTGCCAATGGGTTGGTTAGTCCCTTTCAGCCTTCGCTTAGGCATATACATCGGCAACTGATTCCGGTCAGCAGGGAAAGAGATATTCACGATGAGAGAAGGCGGTCTGAAAGGCTGATCCGTGGTCTCGGATCAGTCAGAGTGCAGGTAGATGATAATGCAATTCAGGGAAAGCGATATGTGGATTTTATCGCTCCTGCCGAGGGAGTAGCGTCGAGTGACGTAGGTCAATGGATATATGTGGCATGCAGGAATCTGTTTAACTCAATTTCATTTAATGCGCGGGAGCGCGCGAATATTCATTTAAAGGAACGGGATTGGTGGAAGCAGAGACTTTCGGATGAGGGAGTCGATAGGAAAAGAATTGCGCGTGTAGATAGAGAGTACATTGAGAGGCTCAATGTTGAGGTGGATGTTAGGGATATTATAGAGCAGAGATGTGCAGCGGTGGTTAGTTCTGTTATGCAGATGATATTGCGGCCTAAATATTCGGCGTCGATTGAGCCAACAACACTTGATGGCTGTAGTTTTGGTCTTCAGATAATCCGCGATGGGCGTCTTGTCGTTGATCAGTATCTAGATGAGATTGACGCGCTAATTCAGGAAGCTAGAGATCCAGGAAGGGAGAACGAGTTGCAGCTGTTAAGGATGCAGAGACGTCCGAAAGGAATGTGGTTTCGTTTGGCCTGTTTTGACCGAATATTGGTATTAGACACGACGCGTCCGCCCGAAAAGCGACGCGTAACGGATATTGATGGCCTCACGGTAACCGTTTCGGGGAGCCGCGTGCGTGTCGATTTGTATGAAGCTAAGGTGCCTGGTAGCGGATCCACGAGTGCTGCCAAAAAAGAGTTGCGATCGAATGTCAAGCCGATCCTTCGCGATGCAGTGCTCAGCGGTAATCGGGTTACTGGACATGTGCGAGGCGGACGAATGAGATTGGTGCTGGACGCGTAACAATAGGGGAAAGACTGCAAGAAGCGCAGGTCACGGAGTCAATGATACTCGGAAGGGAGTTCCGGGGAGGGTATACCGATCTCCGAAATAGAGTTCCTGCAATTTCGGGCGAGAGTAACGACTCACGGGTGGTCCCGTCAGAGTTTCTTTGGATGTTCGGGGTCGGAGTAAAAACTCACGGGAGGCCCCTCAGGGTTGTTTGAGTTGTTACTCCGATCCCGAATGTGCACGCGAGGGTGT
>NZ_LVEG02000013.1:2500-11110 GCF_001614315.2 Halofilum ochraceum | reverse complement strand
TCCCGGAGCTCCCGAACCGTCGAATTACAGTGTTGGTAATATGATCTGGAGCCGATAACCGGATTTGAACCGGTGACCTCTCCCTTACCAAGGGAGTGCTCTACCACTGAGCTATATCGGCCCGGACAACTCTACTTCCTTAATGGCCTCGCACCTTCAGCGCCAGCGACCGGCAGCTGGAGCGGGTGACGGGAATCGAACCCGCGTCATCAGCTTGGAAGGCTGAGGTTCTACCATTGAACTACACCCGCCGGATCAAACCCGGGTGCGACGAGTACGACAGACTCGCCGCGCCACCGCGACCCGGGCAGGCGCTCGCGGCCTACCTGCCCTGCGCCACAGCGACTGTCTTTACTGGTGGAGGGAGGAGGATAGCGACGGGCGCCCTGCCCTCCGCCCTTCGGGCCGCGGCTTTCGCCGCGTCCCGATTCGCTCCTGGCGAATCGGTCGAACCTCCCGGTTCTCATCCTCCTCGTGCCTTCGCCCCACCTCTTCGGCATCCGCTATACCGGTGCCGGAACTACCGTTTGTACTGGTGGAGGGAGGAGGATTCGAACCTCCGAAGGCTAAGCCAGCAGATTTACAGTCTGCCCCCGTTGACCGCTTGGGTATCCCTCCGAGACACAAGCCGCGAATTTTGCCCCACAAGCAGGGTCGCGTCAATAGGCGTGCGGGCGCACGCATTGGGCCGCCCACGGGCCCGTGGGCGGGGAATTGGAGCTGGCGACAGGAATCGAACCCGCGACCTGCTGATTACAAATCAGCTGCTCTACCTACTGAGCTACGCCAGCCCGGTCGCGATGCTGCCAATACCGCCAGCCGGCGGAATCCGGCAACCCCCGGACGCCCCTGCCTGCCGTCGCGAGGCGGCCCGAAGCGCTCGCGCTCAGGGCTTCGGGAGCCGTGATTCTAGGCCACAACGCGGCTGCAGACAATCAATCGCAGGGCCGTTCGAGCCGTTTCAGGGCCTGGTCGGTGGCCAGCGAGTCGAGCACCTCGGATGTCACCCGCTCACGCGGATCGCGGTAGTCCTGCCAGTAGCGGACGCGCTCGCGGGTCCGCAACCGGAGCTCGGCATCGAAACCGAGTTCATTCAGGTAGTCGGCGTGCCGCACCGCGAAACGCTTGCGCTCGAACAGCCCCACGGAGACGGCGTTTTCGAGCTCTTCCCCGGAGACGACGAAATAGTCCTCGATGCCCTGTTGCTGCAATTCCCGGGTCGCCGCAAGCGCCGCCTGGCGCGACTCGAACGGGGGCAGCAGGACCTGGTAGCCGTAGACCTCCTGATCGCGCGTCGTCCTCTGGCGGGGCGCCAGATCGAGGTCGGCGAGTCGCCGCCGCGCCGCTTCCGCCCGCGCCTCTTCCTCGAAGGGCCCGATGGTGAAGCAGACGCTCGGGGCCGCCTCGGCGCCGCGCGACTCCCGCAGCAGCGGGAGCTCGCCGAGCTCGACCGGCGGTTCACTCGTGGCGGGCCCGCGTCCCGGGGTTCCGGACTGGATCCAGCCGAGCAGCGCCGCATTCGCGAGGAGCAGCAGCAGCGCTACCCAGCGCATACCGCATCTCCGCTATGCAGCAGTCCCCGCAGCGTGAGCAGCGGATCCGTCGTCCAGCCGGCATCGAGCCAGGGCATGAGGCGTTCCGCATCGCCGCCGGTCAGGATCCGCTCGGGGGTCGTCAGACGCCCCCCGACGGCGGTCGCCACCCGCTCGATCGCCCCCGCAAGGGCAACCAGGGTCCCGCCGCCGATCGCCCCGGCGGTGTTGTCGCTGGGCAGCGGGGCCTCGTCATGGGACGCGGGCAAGGCCGGCGCGGCACTGCGCAGGCCGGCCCGGCTCGCACTCAGGCCCGCGAAGATCGCACCGCCGAGGTGGCGACCGTCGGCGCTCAGGGCGTCGACGGTCACCGCCGTGCCGGCATCGACGATGATCGCATCCACCGGCCCGAGGGCCGCGCGCGCCCCGAGCAGATTGGCCCAGCGATCAGCACCGAGACTGGCGGGATCCGCGTAGGCGTTGACGATCGTGCCGCAGCGCTCGCGTGCACGCAGCTCGCTGAACGGGACCGCCCAATGGCGCTCGACCCAGTCGCGGAGTACCGCGACCGACTGACGGCCGGCGACGCTGCACACCGTGACCGCCTCGGGCGCCAGGTGCCCCCATTCCCGCGCCCAGGCATCGTCATGGTCGGCGCGCGGTCGCGCGAAGCCCGCCGGTGCGGACAGCTCGCCGTCCGCGCCCAGGGCCCATTTGATCCGGCTGTTGCCGATATCGATCAGAAGTCTCATACACGCGCCCTGATGGTCACTTCCGCACTGTGCAGCGATTGGCGCCGACCGTGGTCATCCTCGAACAGCAGCGCGCCGTTGTCCGCGATACCACGCGCCGTACCGTCGACCGCACCCTCACCGGTCCATACGCGGACCGCGCGCCCCGCCAGCAGATCGAAGGAGTCCCAGCGCGTGCGAAAGGCACCGAACCCGCGGAGCGCGAACTCGTCGAGCGCGCCCGTGACAGCGCCCATCAGTGTACCTGCAAGCCGCGATCGCCCGGGTAAAGCGTCCCCGCCGATGGACCACAGTCCGGCGGTCGCCGTGCCGGTATCCGTGCCCGGGTCGCCGTAATTGATGCCCACGCCCACCGTGACCCGAGTCGCGCCGGCCGCCTCGCCCCGCAGCTCGACCAGGATCCCGCCGAGCTTACGCCCGCCGTGGAGCAGATCATTGGGCCACTTGAGTCCGATTCCGGCCAGCCCGAGCGATGCCAGGCACTCGCACAGCGCGACCCCGACGGCGAGTCCGAGGGCGCCGAGTTCGGCGGGGGAACGGTCGAACGTGCGCACCGCCGAGAAGGTGATCGACGCCCCCGGCGCCGAGTACCAGCTGCGCCCCTGGCGCCCGCGGCCGGCCTGCTGATGCTCTGCGATGCACAGGCGGGTGCGGCCGGACGGCGGGGCCGGGCCGCGCTCCAGATACAGGCTGGTCGAGTCGACCGCGTCGAGCAGCGCCAGCGATTCCGGCGCGGCGGCGGCGTAGCCCGGTGCCGTCTCGATGGCGGCGCGCTCGAGCGGCTGCCAGCCCGGCGGCAGATGATAACCGGCGCCACGCCGGGCCTCGACCGGCCAGCCCTGCGCGCGCAGACGGGCGATCTGTTTGCCGATCGCCGCCCGCGACACACCGAACTCGGCGGCCAGTGTCTCTCCCGAGTGAACGGCGCCGTCGGCCAGTCGCGCAAGCAGTGAGGGGGCGGCCGGACTCATACACCGTCCAGCCAGGCCGCGCGGTGACGTACGGCCGTATCGCCCGAGCGATCGACGATAACCAGTTCGGCCGCATCGGCCGGCGGGGGCTGCAATGCGACGGCAAGCTCGTGCAGGCGATCACCGCGCAGTACGTGCATGGCGATCGCCGTGCCCGCCGGCAGGCGCGCGAGCCATTTGGCGAGGGCCTCCCCGCGAAGGTGCACGCCATCGACGGCGATGACGCGATCGCCCGGTGCGATGCCCGCCGCGCGCGCGGGACCGCCGTCGAATACGCGCGCGATACGCGGCAACTCCGCCGCGGCTTCCACGCTCGCGCCCAGAGCGGGGACATAGCCCGCGCCGGGTTGCGGCACCTGCCAGCGCAGCTCGATCCCGCAAGGGCGAAGCAGCGCCTCGAGATCGAGATCCTGCGTCGAGCGCAGCGCGGTGTCGAAGAACGTGTCGAGATCGAGCCCCGTGGCCTCGCCGGCGACGGACTCGATTCCGCGTTCGTCGATTCCGGCGCCATCACCGTAACGCGCCCAGAGCAACCGCATGACATCGTCGAGCGAGCGTGCACCATCAGTCCGCCCGCGGATGGTGAGGTCGAGCGCCAACGCGATCAGCGCCCCCTTGGCGTAATAATTGACGATCGCGTTGGGCGCGTTCTCATCCTGCTTGTAGAAACGCGTCCACGCGTCGAAACTCGATTCCAGCACCGTCTGGCGAAAGCGCCCGGCCCCGCGATGGACACGGGTGATGACACCAGCCAGGCGTTGGAGGTATTGCTCGTGCGTGAGCCGCCCGGCCCGGCGCAGACCCAGGTCGTCGTAATAGGACGTAAAGCCCTCGAATGCCCACAACAGGGTCGTGTGGACTTCACGCGACAGATCGAACGGCACGAATGCGGCAGGGCGGATGCGCTTGACGTTCCACAGGTGGAAGTATTCGTGACTGCACAGGCCCAGCAGCTCCAGGTAGGGCTCGCGGTCCGCGGGATCGCCCGACAGCGGCAGCGCCTCACGGGCCACATCGAGCACCGTCGACGACCGGTGTTCGAGACCGCCATAACCGCTGCCGACCACGTTCATGAAAAACACGTAGCGATCGACCGGAAGCTCCCCGAACAGATCGATATGGGCGCGACAAACGGCGGCCAGGTCGGCGCACAGGCGCTCGCGATCGACCCGGGGCGCGCCGGACAGGACGATCTCATGCGGCACGCCGGCGACCTCGAACCCGAACCGCGTGAACTCGCCGAACCGGATCGGATGGTCGATCAGCTCTTCATAGTCGCCCGCACGGTAGCGGCCCCAGCCGTCGGCATCGACGGCCTGGGCCTCCATGGTCGTCGCCACCCGCCAGTGCCCTCGGACGGGTGTCGCCGGGGCTTCGATCAACAACTCGAAGGGGCCGTCCTCAATACCGAGCGGGCGGAGGAATACGCTGCTGCCGTTGCAGAACCCGCCCGTGTCGTCGAGTGCCGCGGCCCTCACCGACGGGTCCCATGCATAGACCTGCCAGCGGACCTGCAGCGGACCGGCACAGGGCTCACAGCGCCAGGTGTCCTTGTCGAGCTTCTCGACGCGGACCGGCGCCTCTCCGGACCAGGCCTCCAGCGATACGACATGCCGCGCGAAATCGCGGATCATATAACTGCCCGGGATCCAGGCGGGGAGTGACAGCCGTTGCCCCGAGGGATCGGGCCTGTCGAGTTCAAGCCGGCCACCGAACTGATGGGCCTGTGGATCCTGCGGAATCAGCGTGTAACGCATCGGGCTCATCGATCGCCTGGCTGGCTGCTGGAGCGCACACGATACCGGCCTCCAGGCGGATGCTCCACCGGGGAACGGGCAGCCCTGCGGTATCGCCGGAGGGGGCGGCTGGGGCGCTATCACTGATCGGGTTAGTATACTGCGCGAAATTCCGCAGGATGGTGTCCGGGAAAACCGGATCCGATCGGCCGCATGGAGACCCGATGGACGCGCTTGAACTGCTGCACAACCGCCGGTCGGTCCCCGCCGACCAGCTGGATGACCCCGCACCCACGGACGCTGATCTGGACGCGATCCTGCGCGCGGGCGTCGCGGCCGCGGACCACGATGGTCTGCAGCCATGGCGTTTCCTGATCATACGGGGTGAAGCGCGCGCATCGCTCGGCGAGGTATTCGCGCAGGCGCTGCGGGCGCGGGCTCCGGAAAGTGATGACGCCGCGGTCGCGAAACAGCGCGCGAAACCGTCGCGGTCGCCACTCGTGCTCGCCGTCGCGGCCCGCGTCGATCCCGACAATGAGCGCGTCCCCGCGATCGAGCAGGTCCTGTCCGCGGGGGCAGCGCTGAACCAGATGCAGCTCGCGGCCAACGCCCTTGGTTACGGCGCGATCTGGCTGACCGGTCCCAACGCGCACGACGGCCAGGTCGCGGAAGCGCTGGGCCTGGACTTCGACGATCGCCTGGTCGGATTCCTGTATCTGGGCACGCCCCGCACGGAACAGCCCCCGAGGGAACGGCCCGACCCCGCGCGGTTCGTCACGGAATGGACCGGCGCCCGGGCATACGAGAGCCTCTGATGAAACGGCTTCGGGTCAGCTGCGTTGTATTGGCCATCGGTCTGCAGGGGCTGGCCGCCGCCGACGACGGTATTACGTACAAGTACGAGGAAGACGACGGGACGGTCTGGTTTACGGACCGCAAACCGAACGCGGACCAGCTCGATCAGTTCCACTTCAAGGGCTACCACGGCCGACCGCCGGCCCGATCATCCTGTCGCGGCGCTGACGATGGAGAACTCGCGCGCAGACAGGACCGGATCGAGACACCGGTGCAGCGTCTATCCGACCGCTACGGGATCGACCCGCTCCTGATCAAGGCGATCATCGCCGTGGAGTCCTGTTTCGACCCGAAGGCGGTTTCGCGTGTCGGGGCGCGCGGGCTCATGCAGTTGATGCCTTATACCGCGAATGCCGTCGGCGTCGAGGACGCCTTCGATATCCAGCAGAACCTGCGCGGCGGAATCGAGTACTTCACGCGGATGCACGAACGTTACGACGGCAACACGGCCTTCGCCCTGGCGGCCTATAACGCCGGCCCCGCTGCCGTCGAGCGCCACGACGGGATCCCGCCCTACCCCGAGACACGGACGTACGTCCGTCGCGTCCTCGAACGATGGCGTGCATACCGCAGCCAAGCGAACGGCAAGGGATCCGGAACCGAGTAGCCCGCATGCAGGCCGCGGCGCCGGCCAGGCCGACATTTTTTTCATGCATAAAAAAACCCCGATGATCGATAGACCATCGGGGTTTTACAGCAGGAGCCTGGCGGTGACCTACTCTCGCATGGGGAGGCCCCACACTACCATCGGCGCTGAGCGGTTTCACTTCCGAGTTCGGAATGGTATCGGGTGGTTCCCGCTCGCTATGGCCACCAGGCAAACCGGTGTCCCTGCCGCCGGAACGACAGGGCAAATTCGGGATTCCAAAGGGCATCGGCGCGGTGCATTACGATGCAACCCAACCGCTTGGGTGTTATATGGTCAAGCCTCACGGTCAATTAGTACCGGTTAGCTCCATGCATTACTGCACTTCCACACCCGGCCTATCAACGTCGTAGTCTTCGACGGACCTTCAGGGACCTCGAGGGTCCAGGGAAATCTTATCTTGGGAGGGGCTTCCCGCTTAGATGCTTTCAGCGGTTATCCCGACCATACGTAGCTACCCGGCAGTGCCACTGGCGTGACAACCGGAACACCAGAGGTATGTCCACTCCGGTCCTCTCGTACTAGGAGCAGCTTCCCTCAAATTTCCAACGCCCACGGCAGATAGGGACCGAACTGTCTCACGACGTTCTAAACCCAGCTCGCGTACCACTTTAAATGGCGAACAGCCATACCCTTGGGACCTGCTACAGCCCCAGGATGTGATGAGCCGACATCGAGGTGCCAAACTCCTCCGTCGATATGGACTCTTGGGAGGAATCAGCCTGTTATCCCCGGAGTACCTTTTATCCGTTGAGCGATGGCCCTTCCATTCAGAGCCACCGGATCACTAAGACCTGCTTTCGCACCTGCTCGACGTGTCTGTCTCGCAGTTAAGCACCCTTATGCCTTTGCACGCACTGCGCGATTTCCGACCGCGCTGAGGGTACCTTCGCACTCCTCCGTTACTCTTTGGGAGGAGACCGCCCCAGTCAAACTACCCACCACACACTGTCCCCGACCCGGGTAACGGGCCTGGGTTAGAACTCCGAACATATCAGGGCGGTATTTCAAGGTTGGCTCCATGAGGACTAGCGCCCCCATTTCATAGCCTCCCGCCTATCCTACACAAATATGCTCAAAGTTCAGTGTGAAGCTGTAGTAAAGGTTCACGGGGTCTTTCCGTCTTGCCGCGGGAACACTGCATCTTCACAGCGATTTCAATTTCACTGAGTCTCGGGTGGAGACAGCGCGGCCATCGTTACGCCATTCGTGCAGGTCGGAACTTACCCGACAAGGAATTTCGCTACCTTAGGACCGTTATAGTTACGGCCGCCGTTTACCGGGGCTTCGATCAAGAGCTTCGCCCGAGGGCTAACCCCATCACTTAACCTTCCGGCACCGGGCAGGCGTCACACCCTATACGTCCTCTTTCGAGTTAGCAGAGTGCTGTGTTTTTAGTAAACAGTCGCAGCCGCCTGGTCACTTCGGCCCAGCCCAGCTCAGGGAGCAAGTCCCATCACCAGACCGGGCGCACCTTCTCCCGAAGTTACGGTGCTATTTTGCCTAGTTCCTTCACCCGAGTTCTCTCAAGCGCCTTAGGATTCTCACCCTGCCCACCTGTGTTGGTTATGGGTACGGTCTCTTACTACCTGATGCTTAGAGGATTTTCCTGGAAGCATGGCATCAGTCACTTCGCTCCCTTGGGAGCTCGACATCGCATCTCGGGATTGTGTCTCCGGATTTGCCTAAAGACACTCCCTACTTGCTTGGACCGGGACGACCACTCGCCCGGATGACCTAGCCTTCTCCGTCCCCCCTTCGCAGTAGCAAGAGGTACAGGAATGTTGACCTGTTTCCCATCGACTACGCCTTTCGGCCTCGCCTTAGGGACCGACTAACCCTGCGCCGATTAACGTTGCGCAGGAAACCTTGGGCTTTCGGCGAGGGGGCCTCTCACCCCCTTTATCGTTACTCATGTCAGCATTCGCACTTCCGATACCTCCAGCATGCCTCCCGGCACACCTTCAACGGCTTACGGAACGCTCCCCTACCACGCGCAGAGCGCGTCCGCAGCTTCGGTACACGGCTTGAGCCCCGTTATATCTTCCGCGCGGGCCGACTCGACCAGTGAGCTATTACGCTTTCTTTAAAGGGTGGCTGCTTCTAAGCCAACCTCCT